>UQBJ01000004.1 GCA_900539255.1 uncultured Campylobacter sp.
AAAAATCCAAAGAATTTAAGGCACGCTTTAAATTTATGGATACTTCGCTGCGCTCAGTATGACAAGATAAGTCAGTATGACAAAAAGCGTAAAAAACATAAAAAGCAACAAGCTTTGGTAAAAATATAACAAAAGTATAAGCGTTGGCAAAAAAGCAGAAAAAAGTATAAGATTGATAAAAAACAAAAAAATACAAAATAACGAAAAAAGCATAAAAAATATAAAAAACACAAACAAGCCACAAAGGATAAAATTTAAACAAAAATAAAGATAAAATTTTAAATAAAATTAAGGATAAAATTTGAACAGACTTTTTGTTGCTTATAAGCCCGTAAATATCAGCTCCAACGCCTTTTTGCATACGCTTAAAAAAAAGTATAAAGTGCAAAAGGCAGGGTATTCTGGCACGCTTGACCCCTTTGCAAATGGCGTTTTAATCGTGGCTTTTGGGGCTTACACGCGCCTTTTTCGCTTTTTAAGCAAAACGCCTAAAATTTATGAGGCGACTTTGTGGCTTGGGGTGAAATCTTTGAGTTTTGATGATAAAAATATCACGCAAGTTGCTACTTTACCGCCATTTGAGTTTAAAAATTTAGAGCAAATCACGCACCAAATGCTAGGTGAGCTTACTTTCACGCCGCCTGCATTTAGCGCAAAGCGAGTTGGGGGCAAAAGAGCGTATCAGTTTGCCGCAAAAGGCGAGCAGGTAGAGCTTAAAGAATGCGTGATGCAAATTTATGGCTGCGAAATTTTGCATTACGCTCACCCCTTTTTAACGCTTCGTTTGAGCGTGAGCGAGGGCGCTTATGTGCGCTCTTACTGCGAAATTTTTGCGCAAAAGCTTGGTATAAACGCCACTTTAAGCGCACTCACTCGCTTGAAAGAGGGTAAATTCGTGTATGAAAATGAAAAAAGTTTGAATGTTTTGGATTTTTTAAATTTAGAAAAAAATGAGCTAAAAGACAGCACAAAACTTGAAAATGGCACGAAAATTGCTTTAAATGAGCTAAAAATTCAAAAAAATGGCGAATTTTTTGTCGAATGTAAAGAATTTTTTAGTATTATAAGCGTAAAAAACGATGAGGTTAAATATATCTTAAACAAGGTTGCAAAATGCTAATTTTATCAAGGAAAGAAGACGAAAGTATCCAAATCGGCGAGGATATAGAGATAAAGGTTGTGCAAACTGCCAGAGGTTTCGTAAAGATAGGCATCGAAGCGCCAAAGTCTGTGCTTGTCTTGCGTAAAGAACTTTTGGACGAGGTCAAGGACAAGAATTTACTCTCTGTGAAAAAGGACAATGTGGCTTTGGACGCTTTGAGTAAAAAGATAAAGCAATGAAAGCGCACGCTAAGGCTAATGTTTTCTTAAAACTCACAGGATTTGATGAGCGAAACTACCATATTTTAAGCTCTCGCTTTGTCTTGCTCGATGAAATTTACGATGAAATCGAGCTTACGAAAGACAAAAAGCGCGAGGGCTTTGAAATCATCAGCGAATTTCAGTGTCAAAACAATCTCATCGCCAAAGCGCACGCACTTTTGTGTGAGTGTGGCTTTGCAAATGCCCTAAATGAGTGCTTTAAAGACTATGCTGTAAAATTAAACAAACGAATTCCCCTTTGCGCTGGGCTTGGCGGAGGCAGCACGGACGCGGCTTGCTTTTTAACTCTCATCAACGAAAGCCTAAATTTAAGGCTTTCGCGCGAAAAGTTAATGCAAATAGGCTTTAAGCTGGGTAGCGATGTGCCGTTTTTTTTGAGCGGTTTTAAAAGCGCAAATGTGAGCGGTGCTGGCGAAATCATCGCTGAATTTACAGATGAAATCCCGCCTTTAAACTTTACTTTTTCTCAGTGTGAGTGCCTGAGCGCAAGCGTTTATGCTGAATTTGACAAGGGCGAGTTTGATTTTCAAAAAAATGCTAAATTCGCCAAAGAATTTGAAAAAAAAAGCTCCAAAGAGCTTTTAAACGCCTATGAAAACACGCTTTTGAATGATTTGTTTGCCCCTTGTGTGCGTTTGTATCCCACAATGTCGGCGTTTTTAGAGCAGGGCTTTTTTTTAAGTGGCAGCGGAAGTGCCGTTTTTAAGGTGGGCAAGTGAAAATCATCGCGCGAAACAAAAAAGCCTTGTTTGACTTTGAAATTTTAGAAAAATTTGAAGCGGGCATTGAGCTTAAAGGTAGCGAAGTGGTGGCTTTGCGCGCTGGACGGGCAAATTTAAAGGACAGCTTTGCGCGTATCATCAAGGGCGAGCTGTTTTTGCTCAACGCTCACATATCGCATTTAAGCACGACAAATGCGCATTTTAAGCACGATGAAACACGCCCGCGCAAGCTTTTAATGCACCGCAAGCAAATCGACAAGCTTTTAGGCAAGGTGAGCGTGGAGGGCTACACGCTGGTGGTGCTTGACTTGTATTTTAACGCCAAAAACCGCGTCAAAGCCACGCTTTGCGTAGCCAAAGGCAAGCAGTTGCACGACAAAAGAGAAGCCTTAAAGAAAAAGCAGGCGGATTTAGAGGCAAGAGCGGCGATGAAAGCGGTGTCAAAAAAGATGAAAATGTAGCAAAAATTCACAAAATTTCGCTACAATACACACTTTAAAAAAGGACAGATGATGAAAATCAAATTTTTATTTTTAAGTGCGCTTTTGATTTTGGGCGTATTTTTGGGCTGCTCGGAAGAAAAGGTTGTCAATGACTTTGAATTTAAAGAGTTTGAAGAGGGCGAGCAAATAACGCTTCAAAGCGTGATGGACAAGCAGCTTGTGCTGGTGCGACAAAATGGGGGCTTTGTCATCTTAAATGATGAAAAAAAGGTGCTGATGGTTGATATTTTTGGCACTTTTTGCGCTCCGTGCAAGGAAGAAGCGCCACACCTAACGCAGCTTTGGCGCAAAAATGCCGATAAATTCACGCTTATAGGGCTTACGCACTTTGAAAGCGTGAGCGATGATGAGGTGCGAAACTTTGCGAACAACTACGGGGCTTTTTATTTCATCAGCAACCAAAAGCAAAACGAACGCCTTGTGAAGCAGATTTTAAAGGACATTAACTACCAAAATATGGAGCAACTGCCTTTCAAAGTGGTGCTTAAAAACGGCGTTTATCAAAGCGTGCAGGACTTTTGGAGCAAGGGCAAAAAAGTGAAATTTTATCTTGGCAAAGTGCCTACAAGCCTTATGGAAGAGGATTTGAGAGGGATTTTAGATGATAAAGCAAACTAAACCCGCCACACAGCACCAAGAAGATAGCCAGCTTGCCGAGCCTAAAATGTATAAACTTCTGCTTTTAAACGATGAGGTTACGACTATGGACTTTGTGATAGAGGTTTTGATGCAAATTTTTCATTATAATTTCGCAGACGCCAGCCGCATAATGCTTGAAGTTCATCACAACGGCAGCGGAGTGTGTGGCATTTTCACAGAAGAAATCGCCCTTTCAAAGCAAAAGCAAGTGAAAATCGCAGCGCAAGAGGCGGATTTTCCGCTACAAACAAGGATAGAAGAAGAATGAAATACAACGAGGATTTAAAACAATACCTAGCAAATGCCGAGCATTTAAGCACGATAAATCACCACGAATTCATCACTTGCGAGCATTTGCTCTTTGCCTTGCTTAAACTCAGCCCCGATTTTCGTGGCATTTTCAACGAGTGTGCGGACGGAGAATTCAGCGTGCTTGAAAATGAGCTGAAAAACCATATCGCCCAGCGCAACCAGATTTTAAGCTATGAGGTGCGCCCTATGTATTCTGTGGTGCTTGATGAAATTTTGACGACTTTAAACAAAGGAAAAACCAGCCCCAAAATCATCGATTTTTTGGAGGGCGTGAGCAAAGATGAGCGCACTTACTCGAAATTTTTGCTTGAAAAACACGCCTTAAATTTAGACAAAATCAAAGAACTTAAAAACACGCCAGAGATAAAAACCCTGCGAAACGCCCAAAATTTAACCACTCTTGCCAAAGAGGGCAAGCTCGAACCCTTAGTCGGGCGCGAATTTGAGCTAAACAGAATGATGCAGGTTTTAAGTCGCCGCAAAAAAAGCAACCCCATACTTGTGGGCGAAGCAGGCGTTGGCAAGACGGCTATTGTCGAGGGTTTAGCCCTTGCTATCGCTCAAAAAAAAGTGCCAAAAAATTTACAAGATACTCAAATTTACGCCTTTGATATGAGTAGCTCAAAGTCCGCACTCAAAGACATTATCAACGAACTTGCTCATATACCAAACTCCATTTTGTTTCTTGATGAAATTCACACGCTTGTCGATAAGGACAATCACGAGATTTCAAACGACATAAAGCCAGCCCTTTCAAATGGGACGCTCAAATGTATAGGCGCGACTACTTTTTTGGAGTATAGAAACAGCTTTGCGAAAAATAAGGGTTTAAGCAGGCGTTTTGCTAAAATCGATGTCGATGAGCCGAGCAAAGACGAGGCTTTGTTGATTTTAAAAGGCGTTAAAAGCCGATACGAGGACTTTCACGGCGTGAAATTCAACGATGAAGTGCTTGAAAGCAGCGTTGAGCTGAGTAAAAAACTCTTCCAAGATAAATTTTTGCCTGATTCTGCCATCGAGCTTATCGATGAGCTGGGCGCGAGCTTTATCTTTAAAGAGGGCAAAAAAGAGGCGAATTTAGCGGATTTGGACGAGGTCGCTAAAAAGATGACGCATTCTCATAAAACCTTTGGTTTTGATAAGGTAAAAATGTTTGAAAACCTTGAAAGCGAGCTTAAAAAACAAATTTTCGGGCAAGATGAAGTGATAGAATCTGTGTGCGCCACGCTCAAACAAAGCTATGCGGGCTTTAAAACCTCAAATTCGCCACGAGGGGTGTTTTTATTTACAGGCAGCAGCGGAGTCGGTAAAACTGAGCTTTGCAGGGTTTTGGCGCAGAGTTTGGGGCTTCATTTTGAACGCTTTGATATGAGCGAATACTTTGACAAACACGAGATTTCAAGGTTCATCGGCTCGCCGTCTGGTTATGTGGGACACGAAGAGGGCGGTATTTTGACAAATGCAGTGCGAGCTAACCCTTACAGCGTAGTGCTTTTTGACGAAGTAGAAAAGGCAGACCCCAAAGTCAGCAATGTTTTCTTACAAATCTTTGACAGCGCCACGCTTACTGACGGGGCTGGCTTAAAGGCGGATTTTCAAAACACCATCATCGTAATGACTTCAAATTTAGGGCTTAAAGAGAGCAACGAGCTTGGTTTTTTAAGCAAAGATGAGGCGAAAAGCGACAGGGCGATAAAGGAATTTTTCGCGCCTGAATTCATCAACCGCATCGATAAAATCTTGCATTTTAAGGATTTGGGCGATGAAAGTTTGGAAAAAATAGTCCAAAAAGAGCTGAATTTAATCGCCGCAAACCTCAAAAACATAAGCATTCAAGCGGATTTAAAAGTCAAAAAATACCTCGTGCAAAAGGTGCAGAAAAAAGAATTCGGCGCAAGACTCTTAAAACGCATCATCGCAGAAGAAGTGAGCGAAAAATTAAGCGATGAAATCCTTTTTGGGCGGCTTAAAAATGGTGGGCTGGTGAAACTTACGCTCAAAAACAACGCCATTGAGTTCGCATTTAGCCCCTTAAAAAGCTAAATTCGCTGTGGTTTGGCAATGAGCGATGAATTTGTGAGCGATTTATACAAGGCGCTTTTAAACGCACCAGAAAATGCGCCTGTGTTTTTCAGCGACAAACTCGACAAACAAAGCCTGCTTGAAGCCTATAAATTCGGGCTTTTTCCTTGGACGAACGCGCCCGTTTCGTGGTGGTGTCCAAATCCTAGAATGGTGCTTGCACCACGCGAAATTTACAGACAAAAAAGCGTGCGGCGTTTTTTCAGCCGCTATGAGATAAGGCTTGACACGGCTTTTACGGAGCTTATGCGCCTTTGTGCGGGTGCTAGGGAACATTCGTGGATAGATGATGACTTTGTGAGCGTGTATAGCGAGCTTTTTAAAGACGGAGTTGCCCACAGCGTAGAGATTTACGAAAATGACACTCTTGTGGGCGGGCTTTACGGGCTTATCATCGGCAAAATGTTTTTTGGCGAAAGTATGGTAAGCCTTGCTAAAAACGCTTCAAAACTCGCTATGATAGCACTTTGCGAGCTTTTAACACCCTATGATTTTCTCATCGATTGTCAAATTTACAACCCGCATTTAGCCTTTATGGGCGCAAAAACTATGCAAAGGGCTGAATTTTTAGGCATTTTGGAGCAAAAAGTCAGGCAAAAAAGCGGCTTTGATGAATTTAAAAACCTTGCCTTAAATTTTAACTCTCTTTTCCAAAAGCGTTGATTTGCGTCTCAACCATCATCGCAAGGACGAGTAAGCAAACTTCGCACGCCATTTTGTAAAGCAAATTACAATGACAAACTACTTTATCATTTTAAGCAACGCGCGTTAGCACAAAGCGACCAAGCAGCTTGCAAAACATAAACCAAAAATCACTTTTGTCATTTTGAGCTTTTACTAGAAAGTAACCCGCAGCGGATTATAAAGAATAGCAAAGGCTAAAATATCCTTAAATTTAAAGCAAGCGAGCTTTTTATCTTATAATTTAAGCTTGTTTTAGAGTAAATCAACCCATTTTAAACTTAGAATTTAATTTTAAGTCAATCAATTCATCTTAAATTTAAAGCTTGATTTTAAGCAAAGCAACCCATTTTAAATTCAAACTTAAATTTAAAATAAAACAGCCCGTCATAAATTTAAACTTGATTTAGGATAAAACAGCTTATCTTAATTTTAAGTTTATTTTAAGCAAAACAACCCATCTTAAATTTAGGCTTGATTTTGAGCAAATCAGCTTTTAAACCACTGGGCGATTTTGTCGAAAAAGCCCTTTTGCTCGTCATTTAAGCCATCTTCGCTTACGCCAAAACTTTCGTTGAGCTTGCCCAGCAAGTCTTTTTGCTCATCGCTTAAATTTTTGGGGAATTTCACGGCGATTTGCACGATTTGACGCCCCTTTTTGTCGCTGTTTAGGTGCTTTATGCCTTCATTTTCTAGCACAAATCTATCGCCGTCCTTTGCGCCCAAAGGCAGCTGCAAAAAGGCGTGCGAGCGCAAAGTCGGCACTTTAACCCTTTCGCCTAGTGCTACCTGCGTGAAAAACACGGGAAATTCGATATACACATCGCTGCCGTCTCGCAAGAAAAATTTATCATCAGCCACGCTCACGCGCACAAGCAAATCGCCGCGAGTGCCGTCTTTTAGGACATTGCCCTTGTCCGCCACTCGCAAGCTCATACCATCATCTATGCCCTCAGGCACTTTCACTTCGACATTTTCGCTGATTTCTTCATAGCCTTTGCCCTTGCATTGAGCGCATTTTTCTTTGATGATTTGCCCTACACCAGCGCACTCTGCGCAAGTTTGCACGAAAGTCATAAAGCCACTTTGCACGCCCACTTGCCCTTTGCCCTTGCATTTGGGGCAAGTCGTCAGTGCGCCGTCTTTGGAGCTAGAGCCTTTGCAGGCTTTACAAGCGCTTTTGTAGCTGAATTTCACGCTTTTCGTGCAGCCAAAAACGGCTTCCTTAAAGCTTAAATTCAGCAAAACGCCTAAATTTGCATCATAAGCATCTTGTGAGCCTCGTCTTTTGCCCATATTTCCAAAGCCACCGCCAAAAAAGCTTGAAAAAATGTCGCCCAAATCAAAGTCATCAAAGCTAAATCCGCCACTTTTCAGCCCATCGCGCCCGTATCTGTCATACACTGCTCGCTTTTCGTCATCGCTAAGCACTTGATAAGCTTCGTTGATGAGTTTAAATTTGCTTTCAGCTTCGCTGTCGCCTTGATTTCTGTCAGGGTGAAACTGCAAAGCTAGCTTGCGGTAGGCTTTTTTGATACTTTCTTTATCTGCTGTCCGTGAAATTTCTAAAATTTCATAATAATCAATCTCCACTTCGTCCCTTTTTTGCAAAAAATGAAAATAATTTTACCAAATTTTTATAATGTTAAGTTAAATTTAACAAAACTTTGTTACAATGTGTTTGTATTTTTATTAAAAGAAAGGCACAAAATGATGAATATACTGATGATTGAGGACGATACAGAGTTTGCTACTTTGCTTTCTGAATACCTTGCTCAATTTAACATTAAAATCACAAACTACGAGGACCCTACGCCTGTGATGGGGCTGAAAATGGGCGATTATGATTGCTTGATTTTGGATTTGACCTTGCCGGGCATTGACGGGCTTGAAGTGTGCCGCGAGATTCGCACCAAAAGCGACATTCCTATCATCATCTCCTCAGCACGTGGGGATTTGAGCGACAAGGTTGTAGGCTTGCAAATCGGGGCTGATGATTATCTGCCAAAGCCTTATGACCCCAAAGAAATGTATGCTAGGATTATGAGCCTTATCCGCCGCACCAAGCGTTCAGCTGTCCCAGTAGAAGTTCCGCAAGAGCCTGCTAAATCAGCCTTTCAAGTCAGCGACAGAAAGCACGAGATAAGCTATCGGGGCAGACTTCTCACACTCACCCCAGCAGAGTATGAAATTTTGGACTATTTGTTTAAGCAACACGGCTTTGCGATTTCACGCGAACAGCTTGTAAATCACTGCCGCAGCTTAAAGGATAAAAATTCAAAAAGCCTTGATGTCATCATCGGGCGTTTAAGAACGAAGATAGAGGACAACGCCAAGTCGCCAAGGCACATTTTATCCGTGCGTGGCATAGGCTACAAACTCATAGGATGAAGTCATCTATACAGCTGAAAATCAGCATTTTGTTCGCCATCGTTTGCCTTTTAATCGGTATTTTGTTTGTTATTTCTTTAAAATGGACACTGCAAACATACGACAGCGAACAACGCGACTACCACGAAAATGTCGTTAAATTCCTAGTAAGCAACTACAACCTTAACAGCGACAAAAATCTCACTCGTCATCTTATGAATAGTGGCTTTAAGCTTGTCGAGGACAAAAAACTCGCCCAAGATGTCAAGCAAAATGGCAAGTATCATTTTAAGATGATGACGGATTTTGGGCTTGTTTCGTCTATATCTTATGATTATGCGCTTTTTTTGGAGCTGATAGATGATGATGAGGATATATTGTTTAAGACAAAAAGAAGCAATATCGCCTTTGAATTTATGCTTTTTGGCTTTTTGCTTTCTGTGGTGCTGGTGTTTGTGCTGTATTTGTCGATTATGAAATCCCTAACCCCGCTTGGAAAATTACGAAAGCAAATTGCCCTTGCGGTGAGCGGCGAGGACTTTTTCGCGCAGGATTTTAAAAGAGACGACATAGGCGAAATCGCCACGGATTTTTCAGATACGATTGAGCGAATGCACGAGCTTGTGGAGTCTAGGCAGCTTTTTTTACGCACCATAATGCACGAATTTAAAACGCCCATCGGCAAGGGCAGGCTTGTGGCTGAGATGATAAAAGAAAAAAAGCAAAAAGAACGGCTAGTGGATATTTTCACGCGCCTTGACACGCTGATAAACGAGTCGGCTAAAATCGAAAGTTTGTTTTCCAAAAACTACACCCTTGAAATCCGCCCGCACCGCTTTGACGAAGTGCTTGAACAAGCCAAAAAAATGCTGCTTGATGTGGAATTTGACAAAAAAGTCAAGGTAAAAAAGAGTGATAAATTTAGCCTAAATGTCGATATAGACAGCTTTGCGCTGGTTCTTAAAAACTTAATCGAAAACGCACTTAAATACTCAGATGATGGAATTTGCACTATCGAGTGCTTTGAAAACGGCTTTGTCGTCAAAAACAAGGGCAAACCCTTTAAGCACGACTACACAGAATACCTAAAACCCTTTATCCGCGAAAAGGACAACAAAAAAGAAGGACTTGGGCTAGGGCTTTACATAGTGGATAAAACTTGCGTAAGCCATCGTTTCGAGCTTTCGTATGAGTATAAAGGCTCAAATCACTGCTTTAAGGTTATCGCAGACAGCACTTTGGCAGAGCAAAAGAGCAAAAATTTAGGCGATGAAAAAAGCGACAGCACAAGGGCGAAAATGTCGCCCCCCCCCCCCCCGCAATCTACGAGATTTTTTATGAGAGCAAGTGATGGGCAAGAAAAATAACGAAAAATTCAACGAGCTTGTGGCGAGTTTCGCGAGTTTGCCGACTATCGGCAAAAAAACAGCCATTCGGCTTGCGTATTTTGTGAGCTTGCAAAACCACCTTGCAGGCGCAAAACTCGCCCAAGACATAGAAAACGCCATTCGTTTCATCAAGCCTTGCAGCAAATGCGGAGCTTTGAGCGAAAACGAGCTTTGCGAAATTTGCGCCGATGATGAGCGCGATAGGGATTTGCTCTGTCTTGTGGAGGACGCAAAGGACATTTTAATCCTTGAAGAAAGCGGCAGTTTCAACGGGCTTTATTTCGTGCTTGACGAGCTAAATGACGAAAAAGTAGCAAAACTGCGTGCGATGATACTTGAATTTAGCGTCAAAGAGCTGGTTTTCGCGCTCACTCATTCTGTAAATGCCGAAGCGATGGGCTTTTTTGTGGAGGACAAGTTGGCGGACTTGAATTTGTCGATGAGCAAAATCGCCCAAGGCGTGCCAAGCGGCGTGCATTTGGAAAATGTGGATTTCATCTCTTTGCATAAGGCTATGGTTTTTCGCACGAAACTTAAATGAGCTAAATCCTAAATTCACGCAATTTGCTTTTGATACTCTTGCTAAAATGCTGAATTTTATTTTAAACAAGGCTTAAAAAGGGTTTGCCTTAAAAGCTTGCAAACAACCTTTTATCCTTGTCATACTCAGCAAAAGCTGACAAATTTAGCGTTTAAATCAAAGCCAAAATGTTTGATAAACGCTATTTTGAAAATTTATGAGGCTTTTGCCTTACCATTGAAGTTTGCCCGTGTTGTTGGTTAAAATTTCCTTTGCACTTCTGTATTCTAGCTTTGCGCCATAAAGTTTGCAAATTTCGCTAAGATACTCGAAACTTTGCTTGTCGTCTTTGTTTAAGATGGCTTGTTTATACCCCTCAAATGAGGTGTCAAATTTAAGCTTTCTTTCATAATGGGCTTGTTTCATTTTTTCAGCAAGCATTTGCCTGTTTTCAATGATTTGCGGCAACTTTTCCATACATAAAGCCGCGATTTCCTCGTAGCGTTTTTTGCTGATTTCAGCCTGCGCAAAGACACCAAAAAGCGTTTCTAGCGCAAAATCTATCGTTTTGCTCATCGTTACCACAGCGATAGAACCGACAATGATAGCTAATGCTGGGGCGACAAAGCTTGCTACCAAAGGCGTCATCATCGGCGCAAGAGCAACTGCTAGCTTGCTTTCAAGCCCTACGCTAATAATAGCAATCACCGCAGTGAAAAAGATTTTGGCAATAGCACTTAAAAGTTCCTTAAAACTTGAAATTTTGCCATTTATGTAATCACACACCGCATTTGTTATTTGCTTCATTTGCTCGGGAAAATTCTTCCAAATCGCATTCATTTTGGTGATTATAGGCTCAAAAATCTGCCTTAAAAGTGCCACAGAAATATCCGCATAGCCAAGCTCATTGTCTTGCATAAGCGCTTTTATCTCTTGCAAACTCTTTGTCGTGGCGTTCATAAGCCTTTGCGCCCTTATTTCTAGGCTTGTGTTTGAATTCTCGCTAAAAGCGTCCTTTATCTCAAACATTGCGTTGTTTGCTAAGGTTTTTAACGCCACCAAAACAGCATCACAAGCATCAGCGTTTGTATCCACGCTTTGTGCGATAACATTTGTTTGAGAATTTATGCTTTTATCCACAAGAACGCTTTGGATATTTTTTACTCCGCCGCCTTCTTGAATGTATAGCTTAAAAGCTTGTTTGTAGGTATCAAGGCTAAATATATCAACCCCAAACCTTTCTTTTGTCCGTGTGCCTATTTCATCAATGATTTCATCATACAAAGTCTTTGTCATAGTTTATCCTTTCTGTTTAAAACCGAGTAAAATTAAAGGCAGGATTTAAATTCTGCCTTTAACTCAACGCTTATTTGTCGCCGAATTTGCTTTGGATTTCGTCCATAAGCTCTTTGACCTTTTTTTGTTGCTTGATAATGTCTTGTGTGGTTTTATCATCATCAAACAAAAGAGGACTTTTGATGATTTCGTGCGCTAACACAGCAAGTTGGCTCATCACCTCTATGCTTTTTTTCTCATCATCATTCCATCTTGTCCCGACATTAGTAAAGCCTTTTTTGATGGCGATTTCCTCCACTATATCAACCGCTTTACCAAGATCTTCGTTTATCTTTATTAGTGTCCTTTCCGCCTCTTTTGCCCTATCGGCGATTTGCACCCAGAGCAATTCCTCAGCCTTTAAATGCTCGCAAACTACGCTTACAGCACTATAATAACTCATCGCGTCATATTTTTTGCTCTCAGCACTCTTTGCCCACACCAAGCCAGCCACAGCGATAACGGGTGCAGCGACTATACCACCAAGCAAGGCAGTGCCACCAGCCACGCCCAAGCCACCAGTGGCAAGCGAACCACCACCTAGCCAAGCCAAAGTTGCATTAGTTGCTGCTATTCCGCCAAGTGAGCCTATCGCTGCGCCCGTTGAGGCAGTCCCAAGCGCGCTCACAGCACCAAAAGCACCAATCCCAGCCAATGCTCCTGATGCAGCACCGCCAGCAATCGAGCCAATGGCAGTGTTGAGATTTATGATTTCTTGCCTCATCGTTTGAAGCTTGCTCAAATCAAAATCTTTGATGATTTCACTCAAATCTTTTTTGCATTCAAGTTCGAGTTTTTCGGCAACATTTACATAACGAGTCAAATTTCCCTCATTAACTAACGCCTTAACCTTGCCAAGCTTGTTAAAAAGCTTTTCAGCCTCTTGTTTGCGCTCGTTGAGATAGTTTTCACTTGCCTCATACATATCTTTTGCCGCTTCGTGATACTCGCCCGCACTCTTTGTGTCTTGGTAAGCATCATAGCCTTTTTTTGCGCCAAATGCAGCAACTGCACCAGCCCCTATCCAACCCAAAACGGGTATCAATGGTAATGCCATTTTTTGTCCTTTCTTTGCTTTTTGCAAATTTAAATTTTCATTCTAAAACGCTCATCAACGCCGTATTTTTCTTGCAGTAAATTGCACGCTTTGGCGTTCAGTGCGTAGAATTTTCTTTTAGAATAAATGCTTGAAAAATACCGCTCAAACATTTCATCAACTCTACATACCACAGGGCGTTGAGCGTAAATTTGACACTCATTTGTGTCTAAATTTAGCCACGAACACACCCCATCCCCCTTGTCAAACTCTTTAAGCTCGGCTATTTTAGCTATGCTTTTACAGCAAGCTCCGCACTTCGTGCAAGCAAAGCTCAAAGGCTTGTTTGTTTGTTCTTTTCTAACCTTGCACCTCCTTTAACGCTAAATTTTTCAAAAATTTATAGTAAAAATAAGGCGCATTGTTTTGCCCGCGCAAACGATATAAATGAGAAAAATTTGATAAATTTAAGGTATTTTTGAGTAAAAATTTTAAAAGGTTGAATTTTTGGGTGTAAAAAGGTGTCTTGTGCTTTAAAAGGCGCGTGCTAACGAGAGAGAGAGAGAGAGAGAGAAAAAGTCCCCCGCCCAAACACTGCTCCCATTTTCGCTTTATTTAAAAGCGTTGCGTTAAGATGACATAAAGCGTTTGCAAAACTCGCTAAATTTACAGCATTTGCTTTCAAAGGCTCGTCCTTTTTTGAATTCTTTAAAATTGATTTTTGAATTCTAGCCTTATTTAGCTTAAAATCATCTTAAAATTCAGCAATGAAAATTTAATTTTCTTGCAAATTTAGAGCAAATGCAATGCAAACACAGCACTTATCAACTTGCAAATAATCTTTCCGTTGTAATTTCAGCGAAACTCAAATCTGCTATAATGTGCTTTTTTGGAGAAAATTTATGAAAGATTTTGTCTTTATCAAAAATGACTTTTTAGTGCCATTACCCGATAGTATCAGCCTTTGTGAGCGTGATGAGCTTGAAAAATGGAGCGAAAATTCAAAGCAAGGCGAAAAATTCGCACTTATCAGCAACGAAAAAAGCCCAAACGCTCAAATTTACGCCCCTGAAATCAACTTTTATCTTAAAAATTCGCAAGATGAGTGCTTGGATAAAGCAAAAAACACGCTTTTGCTTTACGAAGTGCGCGCAAGCCTTTATGATTTGGGGCTTGACTTGGAGTATGACAAGCAAGTGGGCGCAAATGTCATCATCGCAAGCGCACAAGATAGGGGCGCATTGTGCGAATTTTTGGGGCAAAATGGCTTTAAGGCTTTGCAGGTGAGCGAAGTTTTAGGCGTGTATGGCAGCGTTGGAGAACTCGGCGTTATCACGCAAGAAAAGGGTGCAGAGCTTGAAATAGCGTGCGATTTTTTCTTTTATGATGAGTTTAAAACAAGTTTTGACAAGCAAAGCGGGTGTTATGACTTGCGAAAATTCAGCGATGAGCGAGCTTTGCTTGAATTTTTACAGGTTAAAAGCCCCATTTATCGCTATAAAAATTATATAAACTACGACAGCAGCATTTGTCAGTATGATAAAAGGCGCGAAGAGTGCTGCGGCAAGTGCGCTGAGCTTTGCCCTAGCGTGGCGATACTCAAAGACGAGAGCAAGCGCGAGCTGGTGTTTTCGCAGGTTGATTGCGTGGGCTGTGGGGACTGCGTGAGCGTGTGTCCTAGTGGCAGCCTTGAATTTACGCCCTTGCCGAGTGCGAGTTTTTGGGCTTTGCTGGACTTTTACAAGGGCAAAAAAATCCTGCTTGTCGATGAAAAATTCGCCCTTGAAAGCCTTGAAATCAGCCTTGATAAAAATGTTTTGCCATTAGTGCTTAACAGCACTCAACTTAACGAAACCACGCTTTTAGCACTACTGCAAGCAAGTGGGGCAAATATAACTCTCTGTGCGACAAGGCTTTCAAAGGGCAATGAAGACGCCATAGCCCTTTTAAACGCTATTTTTGAGAGAAAATTTAACAAAAAGGCTATTTTCGTGGTAAATGAAGCAAAAAATTTGCAAACTGCGCTTGAAAAATGTGAATTTATCGATGATTTGCGCTTTGATTTGCCCCAAAGTCCTATGCTTAAAAGGGAGCATTTTGCTAAAAGGCTCGCTCATATCGTGGGTGATGATGATTTGGGCGTGGTGAAAAGCGGCGAATGGGTGCGTTACGGACAAATCAAAGTCGATGAATCCCGCTGCACGCTGTGTTTGGCTTGCGTAGGCGCGTGCAATGTCGGTGCGCTCGTGGCTGATAGCAAGGATAATTCTTTAAAATTCAATGCCAGCCTTTGCACGACTTGCGCTTACTGCGTTAAAAGCTGTGCTGAACCTGATACTATCGCGCTTGAACGAAGTGGGATTGAGTTAAATGCCACTTATTTTGGCTTTCGCACGCTTGCTAGTGATGAGCTGTTTGCCTGCGTGGAGTGCGGCAAGGAATTTGCCACAAAAAAGGCGGTTGAAAGGGTAGCAAGCCTGATGAAAGGCAAATTTGCGGGCGATGAAAAAAGGCTCAAAACGCTTTACTGCTGCGCTGAATGCAAAGCAAAGTTGATGATATTTGGCTAAATTTAGGCGTTTGCAGCGTGGGCGTTTGACGCTTTAAATTTGGTTTAAAAAAATGCTGTATGATAGCGAAAATTCACACAAAGGACAAAAATGAAAAGTTTTAAAAAACTCGCGCAAACTGCGCTTTTGGTAGGGCTTTTAACAAGTGCTGCTTTGGGGCTTGACAAGTTTCAAAGCCTTGATAAACCCTTTGAAAACGAGCAAAACACCATCATCGAAACCTTTTCGTTTTGGTGCGGGGGCTGTTACCATCACCACGAGCTAGGCACTTTGGCGAAAATCAAAGAAAAATTGCCAAATTTCACTTACAAAATTTACCCGCTCACGGAAGTGCCTTTTGGCGAGGAATTTGGCAGGCTTTATGCGTATGCGCAAAGCAAGGACGAGGCGGCTGGGCTTGATGCTACTCAAAAAAACTCCGCAATGCACAAGCTCGCAGATGCTTATTTCGTGGCGATTTTCAAGCGCAAAATCAACTACACCGACTCACGCACTTTCACAAAGCTAGGGCTTAAAACGCTTGGTATCAGTCAAAAAGAGCTTGATGAGTTTGTCAAAAGCCCCAAAGGACAGCGAATTTACAAGGATTATGACAAGGCAAGTGCGGTTACAGAGGCTTATGGAGCTACGCCATCCTTTACGATAAACGGCAAATACTTTCTTTTGCTCCAAGATATACGCGGACTTGATGAAATGGTCGAGGTTATCAAGGACGCAAGCAAGAAATAACGCCTAAATTCAAGCCTTGCGCGAGCTTAAAAGCAATAAAAAGCGAAAAATCCAAAGAAATTTTAAGATACACTTTAAATTTATGGATACTTCGCTAACGCTCAGTATGACAAATTTAGGCAAAAACCTAAATTTGATAGTTTGCTACACTTTAATGTCATCAAAGCTGGCAATGATGGTGGATTTTGTCATTTTGAGCGTAGCGAAAAATCCACAAAGATTAAAAGAAAACTTACCATTTTTGGATACTTCGCTAACGCTCAGTATGACAAGATTGAGTATTTTTTATAGTTTAAAATGTTTGTCATTTTGAGCCTTTTGCAAAAAGGCGAAAAATCCATAAATTCCGTGTTGAGTATGGATACTTCGATAAGAATTTAGCGTGATGAATTTATTAGCATAATAAGAAATTTTAGTATTGCAAGAAATTTATGGGATTTTTTCATTTGTGTCATAAGGCATTTTAAGGCAGAGATTTGCGGGTTGTTAGCTTGCTAAAATCATTGATTTTTGAATTGTTAGTTTTCTAAAATCATTGATTTCGCGAATTGTCAGTTTGCTAAAATCACTAATTTTTCAGCATTTGAGTTAGATTTAGGTAAAATTCATCAGCCATTAGTTTGTAGCCATCAGGCGTTAAATGCACATCATTGCGCGATAAATTTTGCTCTATCCAAAGCCCCTTGCCGCCGTAGTTTTCGATGAGTTTGTGCATATCAAAAAGCACGAGTTTTTCTTCTTTTGCTAGCTCGTAAATCGCCTTTTGCACGCGGTAAAAGTCAGGGTGCAGTTCAAAAGCCTCATTTACCTTGTATGTTATAGTGGGCGGGGATATTAAGATAATGCTTGTGTTGGGGTTTGAAGCATAAAGCAAGGCGATGAGTTTTTTATAGCTTTCTTTAAAATGCGTTTCGTCAAACTCGCCTATTAAGGCGTCATTTGAGCCATAAGCAAGCACGACAATGTCGCTTTTAAACAAATTCAGCTCGTCCAAAAACACGCTTTCGTTCCATTTTTGCCACAAATCAGACTTTGCTCCGTTTATGCCAAGCGTGTCTATGACGGCGTTTGAGCCTTCATTTAGGATAAAAAAGCCGCCCAAAAGCACATTTTTGTCAAGCGCGACAATTTGCACGGGAAAATTCGCGTCCTTTATGCGCGCAAATATCCATTTGCCACGCACCGCGCTTTTTAGGACAAAATGCTTGTTTTTGCCGTCTTTTAGCAAAAAAGCGTCCTTTGTGTGCGGGCTTTTAAAGACGGCTATGAGCGTGGCTTTGGGGTTTATGCTGTTGTCAAGCCTGATAAAAGCGTCCTTTTTAAGGGCTTTTGCGATGATACCGCCCATAGCAAAATTCGCTTGCAAGTCCTTGCTTTTGGAGTTTAAAATCTCAAAATGCTTGCTCTTGTAGCTCACAGGCACGGCGTGATGGTATTTAGGCTGCAAAGGATAAACAAAACCCACCGCATTTGTGGCTATGTGCGTTCGCAGGCGCGATGAGAAAAAGTCAGCCGCCATATGCGAGTCGCCAAAAATCCGCAGGTGCAAATTTGGCTTAGTGAAGTTGCTTTGAAGCTGTTTAAAATTAAGCTCATCGCTAAAATCCACTAGCACGGGCATTTGTTGCACGGCGGCACTTTGCGGGCTTGGCGTGGTGCTTTCTCGCTTTATGGGCGCTGGCTTGGTGCTCAAACAAGCGTTGATGAAAAACGCTCCCACGCCTACTAAAAGGGCAAATTTGACGAGTTTGAATTTCACAACGCCCCGCCTTCAAAGTGCTGCAAAAGTAGCTCGGACATTATTTTCGCGCCTTTTATGTTAAAATGCACCCCATCATCAGCGCGCACCTTAATGCTTTTGTTGTTTTCATCTCTTATATAGCTTGAATACTCCGTCCCGCCGCTTAAAGCCTGCGCCGTTTGGATAAAAATTTCGCTGTTTTTGTCGCTTTCTTCTTTGAAAATGTCGTTGATGACTTGAATTTTAGCATTGAGCGTTTGCCTTTTCACAGGCGGTATCTCATACCAAAGCACCTTTGCGCCGTATTCTTTGGCGATTTGCAAAATCTCATCAACCCTTTGAGCGTAAATTTCTTTCCATTCTTCTGTGTTAAAGGCGTAGAATTTGCCCTTTACAGGTATGTCCCACGGGTCGTTTGCGCCCAAAAGCACGACAAGGTATTTGAGCTTTTCGTTGCCAGCAAGGCTCAGCTGCACGGCTTTTGCCCAGTCAAAATAGCTCTTATACGCAAGCCCCGTGTTTTGTTTGCTTAAATTCGTGCTTTTTATGCCGCGTTTTTTTAAATCCTTGCTTAAAGCGAGTGCCACGCCTTGCATCATAGAATCTCCGATGAGTAAAAATTCCTCACCTTCTTTTATGTCAAGTTTTTGTGGGCTTGGCGGTGGCGGCACAGGGCGATAAAAGCCGTATTCATCATCATAAAACTGCGGTTTTGGCGGCGGAGTGCTTTGCGGTAGGGATTTGTTGTTTTCTAAATTCTTTAAAAGCTCGTAATTGACTTCAAATTCATCATTCATCAGCACCGTGCGGATTTGCTCTAACTTCACCTTAAAGCCGTTTGCTTCGTCTAAAATCTCACTGTTTAAAGTAAATTCAATATGATAGCGTTGCTGTAAATACGCGCCTATGCTTTTGTTCATCACAAAGCACACTAACAAAAACGCCATCATTATCACAAAGAAAAATTTCGACCTGCTCATCTTAAAAACTCTCGTAAATGAATTGTGGAATGCCATTTGGCATAAAGGCAAAAATCAAAAGCAAGATAAAAGCGAGTATAAAGGGCTTTAAAAGCAGTGGCGTTATGCTTAAAATTTTGACACAATGTGCCTTAAAATTCACAAACAAAGGATAAATGATAAAAAGCGCGCCAAAGCCCGCAAAAGCGTAAATGTCCTTATACTCCACAGGCATAAAAAAGTTATCAACGCAGGCTTTTAGGTATTCAGCCGCACCAGCAAAGTTAGGATAATAAAAAAATATCCACGCAAAAGTGATGAAGTGAAAGGTAATGAAAGTGCTAAGATATGGTATTTTGCTTAAATTTACGCGCTTTGCGACAAAGGATAAGTGCAAAAACACCACGCCAAGCCCGTGCAAAAGCCCCCAAATAAAGAAATTTAGCGTGTTGCCGTGCCAAATGCCAGAAAGCACAAAGGCGATGAGCAAATTCGCATAAGTTCGCATTCTGCCCTTTTTGCTACCGCCAAGTGGTATGTAAATATAATCTCTTATGAAAGTGGAAAGGCTAATGTGCCATCTCGTCCAAAATTCGCGCAAATTTTTAGACAAATAAGGCATATTGAAATTTGGGGGAAGATTAAAGCCAAGCATTAGCGCAAAGGCACAAACTAAATCCACATAACCGCTAAAATCACAATAAATTTGCACGCTAAACGCATAAATAGCGCACAAAAGCTCTAAAAAGTTAAAAGCGGCGGGGTTTGAAAGGATTTCTTTTGAGTAAATGCCTAAATAATTAGCGATGAGCACCTTTTTGACTATGCCAAAAAGCAGTAGGACGATGATTAAATTTGCGTTTTTAAACTCTCTTTTTTGATGAATTTGCTCGAAAAAAAACTCACTTCGCATAATAGGACCCATCAAAAGCGTAGGGAAAAATGACAAATAAGTGGCTAAATTTAGGAATGTTTCTATCTTTTTGTTTTTATAAACGCTCACTAGATAAGTGATAGAAGCAAAGGTATAAAAGCTAATGCCGATAGGAAAGATAATGTCAGCATTTAAGTAACCAAAACCAAAAAAGGCTAAAAAGGCATCAAAGCTGTCTTTGATACTTGGAAAATACTTAAAAAAGCATAAATTCAAAATCGCAAAGGCAAGACAAGCCATAAAAATGTTCTTTTTTTGACGCACGAAGATGAGAAGCGCAAAATAATGGATAAAAAAGGTATAAACAAAAAGCACAAGCGCGAAATAAGGGTTGATGAGTATGTAGATGAGATACGAAAAGCACAGCACAAGGACATTTTGCGTAAGATGCCTTTCTCTAAACGCCCAATACACCGCGAAAAACACTATCATCATAATGCTAAATTCTAGTGAGAAATAGCTCATTTTGCACCTTGAAAAAATAATAAAAGCAAATTATATTACTTTGTGGCTTAGTTTTTGTTGAATTTTTGAAAAATTTGAGTAAAAATTTAAATTTTTATCAAAGAAAGCAAGAAATCAATACTTTTTATCACTTTTTAATCTTTTTTCATTATAATAACAGCAGTTTTTTTCAAGGACACACAATGATACACAAAATTCTCATTGCCAACCGCGCTGAAATCGCCGTTCGGGTGATTCGTGCGTGCAGGGATTTACACATAAAAAGCGTGGCGATTTTCACTGAACCTGATAGAGAGTGCTTGCATGTAAAAATCGCCGATGAAGCCTACCGCATAGGCACTGACGCGGTGCGTGGGTATTTAGATGTGCCGCGCATCATCGAAGTGGCTAAGGCTTGCGGGGCAGATGCGATTCACCCAGGATATGGCTTTTTGAGCGAAAACTATGAATTTGCCAAAGAGTGCGAGGACGCTGGCATTATTTTTATAGGTCCAAAAGCTGATGTCATACGCAAAATGGGCAACAAAAACATAGCGCGGTATTTGATGAGTAAAAACGGCATTCCTGTGGTGCCAGGCACTGAAAAGCTCAACAACTGCACCCTTGATGAGATAAAGCATTTTGCCGAGCGCATAGGCTATCCTGTCATCTTAAAAGCCAGCGGTGGCGGTGGCGGGCGCGGAATTCGCGTGGTATATAAAGAAGACGAGCTTGAAAGCTCTTTTGAAGCCTGCAAGCGCGAAGCACTAGCCTTTTTCAACAACGATGAAGTCTTTATGGAAAAGTATGTGGTAAATCCGCGCCACATTGAAATTCAAATTTTAGGCGATAATTACGGGCATATCATACACCTTTGCGAACGCGATTGTTCCATACAACGCCGTCATCAAAAAATCATCGAAATCGCCCCTTGTCCGAGCATAAGCGAGGATTTACGCAAAACCATAGGCGTTACGGCTATTTCAGCGGCAAAGGCTGTGGGCTACTCAAACGCTGGCACGGTGGAGTTTTTGCTCGATGATTACAACCGCTTTTATTTTATGGAGATGAACACAAGAATTCAAGTAGAACACCCCATCACAGAAGAAGTCGTGGGCATTGATTTAGTCGTGCGCCAAATTCGTATCGCGGCGGGGGAAATTTTGGATTTAGAACAAAGCGACATAAAGCCGCGCGGTTACGCTGTGGAGGCGCGTATCACGGCTGAAAATGTGTGGAAAAACTTTATTCCAAGTGCGGGCAAAATCGGCGAGTATTTTCCTGCTTTGGGTCCGGGCGTGCGCGTGGATAGCCATATTTACAAGGACTACACCATACCGCCATTTTACGACAGTTTGCTTGCAAAACTCATCGTCAAAGGCGCAAGCTACGACCAAGTCATCAACAAACTCGGGCGCGCCTTAAAGGAATTCATCATCGATGATGTGCGCACAACCATACCTTTTTTAATCGCCATCACCAAGATAAAGGAATTTAGGCGCGGTTATTTTGACACTTCTTTCATCGAAACGCATATGCAAGAAATCCTTGAAAACACCGAGGACAGACACCAAGAAAACAAAGAAGAAGTCATCGCCGCCATAGCTGCGACACTCAAAAAGATAAGAGATGCACGAAAATGACGGATTTTGTGGATAGCTTAAAGGACATAAAAAAAGAGCTTTTGAAAGAACAAGGGGCGAATTTAAGCAAAAATGACACTCAAAGCGTGAATTTAGGCGAAAATTTGGGTAAAAATTCAAGCACAACTTCGGCGCAAAATGCGAATTTAAGTGCGAATTCAGCCAAAGGCGCGAATTTAGGCGCAAATTCAAGTAAAAATTCAGCTCAAAAGGCTGAATTTGAAAGCCCGCAAGCCAAAGAAAAGCGTTTGCAAGCTGAAATCGCTGAGTTTATCAAAGGCGAAAACTAAAATTTAGCTCAAATTCAAAATGAAAACACAAAAGCCTTTTTGCATAGCTTTTACGCGCCTTTAAAATGGCAAGCTCAAAGCTTTTAAAAGAGTTGTTTTGCCAACAAAACTACAAAATTTTCACTCACCCTACGAATTTGCCTTAAAAAACGCCCAAAATAAGGACAAATTTTTGTCCGCTTTTTGTTTTATAATTGCGTTAGAGTTTGGCGAACTTTCGCTTAATCATTCTACACAAGGAGCAAAAATGAACGCAAACAAGGCAGCAAACGCAAACAAGACAAAGCCCAAAGGCGCACCAACTTTAAACGCAAAGCAAGGTGCAAATTCTAGCGCAGCTTTTCAAAAGAAAGTCATCAGCGCAGAGCAAAATTATTTGCAAAACAAGGCAAGATTTATTATGCTTAAATGCCTTGTAGAGCTTGATTATTTTAATCTCTTCATCAGAAAAATAAGCCATTGTTATGACAGCACAGCTAAATTTTTAGGCTTTTATGACATTTGCGACAGCCTAGAAAGCTACCGTGATGACAAAAGAGCTTATAAAAGCAAGATTTTAAGCCTTTGTGCGGACAAATTTTACGCCCTACAAACACTACAAAAGCAAGGTAAATTTGGCTCTCACAAGGTTTTGCATAGCAATTTATGCTTACTCAAAGAGACTTTGGGCTTAAATCATATCGAATTTGCCTTGCTTGAACTCATCGCCATTACTGAGGAAGTGTCTGCTTTAAAGGAATTTTTCAACATTTTTGACAATTCTGGACGCAGGAAAAATATCCTCATCATCAGCCAAATGCTTGACTACCCTTGCAAAGAAATAGCCACCGCACTCCATAAAGACAGCATTCTCAAAAAAATGGGCATCATCGAAACAAAGCTTTGTAGCGATTTATATTTTATGCTTAGCTTTGAAAATATCAATTTTATCGACATTTTGTTGAGTGAGTATGGCAGCAAAGAAACGCTTACTCGAAATTTCGCCACGCCTTGCGGACAAAGTGAGCTTTCAAAGAGCGATTATACCTATATAAAAGAGTTTGATTTGGTGCAAAACTACCTTAAAAAAGCACTAGCACAAAAGAAAATCGGTGTAAATATCCTACTTTACGGCAAACCTGGCACAGGCAAAACCGAATTTGCCAAGCTCATCGCCCAAAGTGTCGGCGCGAAACTTCACAAAGTAAAAAGCAACGATGATGATGGCGAGGCTACGGACGGAGTGGAGAGGCTAAATTCATATCTGCTTGCCCAACACTTCCTTGAACCAAGCCAAAACATTTTGCTTTATGATGAAGTAGAGGATATTTTAAGCTCATCAAGGCACGAAAAAAGACTTCGCAACAAAGCCTTTTTGAACGAGAATTTAGAAAACAACAAAGTGGCGACTATTTGGATAACAAATGACATTTTTAGCATAGATAACGCCATAATTCGCCGCTTTGACTTTGTCCTTGAAGCCAAAGTGCCTAAAAAAGAAACAAGAGAGCAAATTTTAGCTAAAATTTGCGGCGACAAACTTGATGAAAAAGCCTTTGACTTTGCAAAAAATGCTAAAAATTTAGCCCCAGCCATCATCAAAAAGGCTTATGACATAAGCTGTATGGTAAATGGGGATTTTTCAGCAAATTTTATCACGCTCATTAAAAACACCTTAAAAGCGCAAGGAAGCAAGCATAAATTTGGCAAAAAGAAAAAGTCAAAAGCCGATAAAACCGAACTTCCTCAAAGCTACTCGGCTGAATTTATCAACACAAACGCCGATGTAGAACACATCGCTGAGGGCATAAAAGCAAACGCAAACGCAAGAATTTGCCTTTATGGTTTAAGCGGCACGGGCAAAAGCGCTTACGCTCGCTACATAGCCAAAAAGCTAAACCGCCCTTGTCTCGTAAAATCGGCAAGCGATTTAAAATCCTGCTGGCTTGGCAAAAGCGAAAAGAACATAGCCAAAGCCTTTAAAGAGGCGAAAAACAAAGGCGCGGTGCTTATTTTTGATGAGGTGGATAGCTTTTTGCAAGATAGAAACAACGCCACAAGAAGCTGGGAGATAAGCGAAGTCAATGAAATGCTCGTGCAAATGGAAAAATTTGAAGGCGTTTTCATCGCCACTACAAATTTAATGGACGGGCTTGATAAGGCTTGTTTGCGCCGTTTTGATTTAAAACTTGAATTTAAGGCTCTCAATGAAAGCCAAAGAGTGAAGCTTTTTGAAAAAGAATGCAAACTTTTGGGCATTGCTTGCCAAAAAAGCATTCAAACGCAGGTTGCAAGGCTTGATTATCTCGTGGCTGGGGACTTTGCGGCGGTAAAAAGACAAATCAAATTTAACCCCTTACAAGGCGCAAAGGATTTTTATGAAAGGCTTTGCGAGGAAGTGAAAGTTAAGGATTTAAAGGGCGAAAATGCAAAAGCTGGATTTTTTGCCTAAAATTTGCAAAATTTACACGCGCCAAAGTGTGCCAACCTTTGAAAATTCGCGCAAAATGCTTTTTTATGAACTTTTTACAAAAATTCACGCAAAACGCTTTTTCATAGGCTTTTCGCAAAGTCGCTGAGTTCTTTTTTGAGTGTTTCGTTAAGCCACGCTGGTTCTATGACGCGAATGTGCGGGATATACTCGTAGATTAGGGGTTTGATTTGCATTATATGCGAAATTTCGCACTCTAAAACTAACCCGCCATCATCTTGCTCGTAAAGTGTCGCACCGATGAGATGACGGCGTTTGAAGTATTTAGACACTTCTTTGTCAATGAGAAGCCGCACTAAAAAAGGCTCATCAAGGTTAAACCACACGCTATGAGCGTTTTTAAGGCGTTTTTCTACCCTTTCATCAAGTGTAAAAGAGCGTTCAAGGCTTTGTAGATTTTTCATAGCTTTAAAATAAAACTTCTTAAAAAGCTCATCTTTTTTGTCAAAGCCCAAAACATACCAAAAGCCCCCAAAATAAGCAAGTTTAAAGGGTTTGATTTGATACGCCTTACCTTCATACTCAAAGCCAAGCTCCACTCGTTTTGTAATCGCCTTTTCGATGAAGTCAAAATTCAGCAAATCGCTATCATCTAGGCTTTCGCTTTGGGTGTTTATGTAGATGGGTTGTTCGATTTGCTGTGAAAGGCGGGTGAGTAAGGGTTTGGCTTTGAGATAAAAGCCCTTGCCGCTAGCTCTTGCGAGCTTGCTTAAAATGCCAAGCACCACGCGTTCATCGTTTGCTAGCTCATCTTTGGCAAGGCTTTCGTCCAAATAAAGCAACCACCCGCTTTTATACGCCCCAAACCTTTGCAAAGCCTTGAAATCCCGCTGTATCGTTTTAGCACTTACTTCAAATTCTGCGGCTAAATCCTTTATGCTTATGCCGTTTGCGCTTTTAAGTCGCTCGTAAAGGGCGTTTAGACGAGCGGTTTTGGTTTGAGACATTTTTAAGCCTTTTTTGTGAATTTTATTCAAAACTCCAAGTTTCTAAGACAAATTTTTCTAACTCTGCGTGTCGTTTGTCAATAGCGTCTTTATCCCACATACCTTTATTTACCACAAAATTTTTCACTTCCCTATGTTGTGCTAGGGGAGAAGTTTCATAACTTTCAAGTTTTTTGTTAAAAGGTTCGTTGCCGATAGAAGCGTTATGAGAACCTGCGATGAGCAACAAATTACCTATGCAATTTATATACAACTCATCGAATTCTTTATCATAATTACAATATCCACTCGCTTTTCTTTTTCCACTTTTATCGATGGTTTCAGTTTGTGGGGCTATATGCTCAATTTGTGGCTTTTCTATATTTTTAAGTTCAAAATTATAGCCCCTATTTTTTGCATCTTTACTTCTTAAAGCATTTTCATAGCGCATAAGCAAATAAGGCAAGGCTGATTTTTTCTTGTCCTGCTCTTTTTCATAATTGCGATAAGCAATAACCAAAGAATTATTTATAATTTCATTATCTCCCCAATACCATTCCTCTTCGCCACATACATTTTTTAGTCCATTAACAAGGTTGCTAATGCTATCAAAGTCTTTAATTACACTATTTAACCTAGAAGCTAGGTCTGCACCTCTTTTTGTAAGTTTATGTCTAAAAGCGATAATTTCCAAAGCCTTAAACACTTGTTCCAATGTTTCTTTGTCGTCCCTAAATAATCGATAAGCTTTGATTACAAGTGGATAAATCGGTTTAACATCTAAATGTCGCAAATATATCCCATAAATACTTTGAGATTTTTCAAATTCTTTAAAATCTACAAAGGCATTCTTTAACTCTTTGACATATTCATCTATCCAAGCTATTTTTTCTTTTGGCATTTTTATGTTTTTCAGTTCCATTTTATAATTTTTCGTATTGTCATTTTCTCTATAAGTAAAACCAAAATTAGACTTTGATATATTAAAATAATTTAATATGCTATCCTCATCTGTTTCAATATCTCTTAACAAGCGATAAATACTTTCAAACACCTTTGTTATGTCATCTAGTTTATTTTCAGCCTCTTCACCACAATAAGTGTAAATTTGATAAGCCAAATATGATTTTAGCTTTTCCATATTTGTTAAATTTTTACCACGATTGTTTTGTAACTCAAACATAAGCACAGAGTCTTTTTTCTCTTTAAAAGTTATTTGTATCAACTCCGCTTTTTCCATAGCTTCAAAAATAGCTAAAAGATTGTCCGTAGAAAAATTTTTTGTGTCTTTTAATTTTTTCTCAAAAAATTCTTTTGCATTTTTTATCCGCTCTTGTGATGGTGTTTGCGGTTCGTGTTTTGCACTATCACCTTTAATGATAAAATCTCTAAAATAATCCCTATCGTATTCTACGGCTTCAAGTTTTGGTTTGTTTCTGTTTATAAGATAATCCTCTTGTATGTATTGTATAAATTCTTTATTAGACATATTACTTTTTAGCGTTTCAGTTTTGGCTCTATTTTGTAACTCATTGCATAACGCCCTAGCAAAAATTATTATAGTAGTAACGCGTTGTTGCCCATCTATAATATCACTTACTTCATTGTTTGACTTTTCTAGCAAAACATTACCGAAAAAGTAGTGGTTATCGCTTTTTGTTGCCTCCTTTAAGTCTTCTAAAAACTCGTCCCATTGCTTTTCTTCCCAAGAATAAGCTCTTTGATACACAGGAATAGCGTATTGCTTTGAACCTTCAAAGAAAGTTTTTATATTCGTTGGTGTTGGTGTCATTTCAGCTCCTTTTTAATTTTTTGTATCCCATTTTACTTAAATTTGTTTTACAATTTGCAAATAAAACCAAACTTTTGTAAATTTGCACAAATCAAGTATTTTCAACGACTTTATTTACCCATACAAAATTCTTTCAAAATAATGTGTATGATTTTATCTTAAATTGAGCACAAAATTCTACGCAAAATTTAACTGAAAGTCAAGTCCTTATATTCTCCTCAAAAAATTTCTCCAACTCAACCATTATTTCGCCTACATTATCTCTTTCCATCACTTCCTTTACACTCACACCGCCAAATTCAAACCGTTCTTCAAGTATGCTCGCATTAACATTACCATTATAAAGTTCGTCTAAAAAATAATCATAAAACATTGAAAGCAAAAATTCTTGCAACTTTAAATCTCTCAATTCGCTTTCTATCTCATCAAATTCAAATATATCTACGCCATATTTTTCGCGCAACTCATCGTTGAACTTGTTTTGCTCATCATATTTTTCGCACTCTTTCCACGCCTTTAAAAAGTCTTTTAAAGTCATTTTATCCCCTTTTAAAGCACAAAGTTACGCATTTTTTAAAAAGGCAAAAAAAGCTCTTAAATTTGCTTTTTTGTGCGTAAGTTTTCAAATTTTGCATCAGAAATTCTAGCCCCTTTCGTGTCAAAATAAAGCGTTTGCCGCTCGTTGCCACCTTTGTAAAACACCTTGTAGCCTATGATATTATACGCACCATAGACATTTCGCACCTTGCCATCACAGGATTTAAAGTGTTGGCAAATTATCTGTGGCATCTCTTTTAAGGCACACTCTACGCCATTTTGCAGCCACTCTTCTTTTATCGTAAGCTCAAAACGCCCCGCATCTCCGCTAAAAGCAAGCTGACAGGGAGAATGATGACCCTTGATAAAGCGAAAGTCCGTAACGGCTTGCACCACGCATTTACGCAAATCCGCTAACCGCTGTGCTTCAAGCCTTGCACGCTCTATTTCTGCGCGCAAAGCCACCTCATCTTGTGCCGCCTTTATCTCGCCAAAAAGCCCTTCGCCCACAATGTCCGCACATTTTTCAAGTAGGCTCAAACTCGTGTGCGTAAAGTCATAATGTCCATCATCAAGCCATTCATAAGGCTCATCGCACGCACACAGCTTTTTCACCGCCGCAACGCACTTGCTTTGACTTTGATAAGCTAGCCGTTTTTGAAGCAGTGTGGGAGAGTTTGAAAGAGCGTGTTTAAGGCAAGATTGCAAGGCGTAAAAATATGGATAACGCCTGCTGCTTTGGACTTTGCTTGTGAGCTTTTTTATATTTGACATTTTACCCCTTTTTGCGAGTTTAAATTTCACTTTTTTAGCGTGAAATTTTATTTTTATCGTGCTTAAATTTAAGCATTTAAAGCACTTTTTAAAGTAAATTTTAGCATGCAAAATGGACAAAAATTTGTCTTGTTTTGGTTAAAAAATTTTTTAGATTTTATATAAAATTAAAATGCAAAAAAGTCCTATGAAAACTTAATTTATGAATGCAAAAAAGTCCTATGAAAACTTAATTTATGGTTAAGTTTTACAAGCTATAATTTTGCAAGAAAAATTTAAGATGCGTGTCAAAAGTCCTATATTTCATATTTACAAAAGACACAAATCCTCAAAAAAAGGTAAAAATGACATTAAAAGCACCATTTCAAAGGCAAGCAAGGGAGATTAGCTTTTGCACGCTCAAAGACGAATGCCCGTATATCAAGGACAATGCGTGTTTTATGGAGTATAAATTCATACAAGATTGCCCTAAAAGCCTTAATCAAGAGCTAGTTTCGCGGGGCTGGCGGCGTTTTGGGGCGTATTTTTCGCGCCCCATTTGCAAGGATTGTGCGCAGTGTTTGGGACTTCGCATAAAAACAGATGAATTTAAATTCTCCAAAAGCCAAAGGCGCGTTATCCGCAAAAATTTACGCACGCAAATCGTGCTGAGAAAGCCGAATTTAAGCAACGAGCATTTGTTTTTGTATGAAAAATACCACGAATTTATGAAAGACAAGCGCGGCTGGAAAATCAACAGCCTGAATTTTAGGCAATACTACAACCTTTATGTGGATAGTGCCTTTGATTATGGGTATGAGCTTGACTTTTATGACGGCGAAAAGCTCATCTGCGTGGATTTGATAGACATTTTAGCGGACGGAATTTCGAGTATTTATTGTTTTTACGACCCTGAGTATGCGGATTTGAGCCTTGGGAAGTTTTCGCTTTTAAGCGAGATACAAATAGCGAATTCAAGGGGCTTGCGTTATGTTTATCTTGGATATTTCGTGCGTGAGTGTAAATCTTTGAGCTATAAAGCCGATTATACCCCCAACGAGATATTAAAACGCACCTCATCGCTCGGCGAGAGCGCGTTCTTATGGGAGAGATATGATACAAGTAGTGCAAAATTTGGCGTCCATCAGTGTCAATACCGATGACATTAGCGTATTTCATTATTTCAAGGATTTGATTCAAAAGAATTTCAGCAAGGTGCTGGGGAAAAAGTATAAAATCTTTTCTTTTTTTGAAGAAAGCGAGATTCCACAGCGCAAATACTTTTTGAAACTCTTGCAAAAGCGTTGTGCGGACGAAAAAAGTGGCGTTTGCTCACTCGCACAATCCTACAATAAAACATTTAAGCTGAATTTCAAGCAAGAAAACACCCTAAAACCCGTGATTTTAGTCGAAGTGGAGTTTGACGAAGCGGGAATTTTACTGCGTTTGAACGCTAACGACAAGCTTTTCGTGCATTATGTCAAGCAGTATTTCAAAGAACACGGCTGCGAATACAACCCAGCAAGCCAAATTCTCATCGTGCCTTACAAAAACGCCAGCACTACCACGCTTTTTGAGAGTTTTGCCAGCGCAAACGAGCATTTAAAATACTGCGTGGATTTTAGCATCGATGAGGATGAGTATAAGGCGTTTAAGCACAAGATGAAGCGCAAACAAAGCGAAAAATGGAAGTTTAACGCCCTTGCTAAACTTTTTAGCTCGTATTTTCAGACCTTGCAATGCACGCCTGATTGCAACCTTAACCAAATTCGCCAAAAATACTTGATTTTAGTCAAGCTCTATCACCCTGACTCTCATCACGGCAAGAGCCACAGCGAGATGGCATACAACAGAGAGCAGTTTGAAAAAATCCAAATCGCCTACGACAATCTCAAAGCCCTTTACAAAAACAACGCCTAGTTTATAGGCGTTTGGGCGTTTTTGCGTTGATGAATCCAAACTTTTCACAGCCATACACAAAAAAGCTTAAAAATTTATTAAATTTCTTTCTTAAATTCCAAAACTTAAAGTTCGATTTTACCATACTTTGCAGAGATATTCACAAGGTGAATTCAATGTGAAAAATTTGAAAAAATTCGCTAATCTTAAATCAAACCAAAAACACTCTTTTTCAAAAACATTGAGAATTCTTAAATTTTAAAGCAAATTGTAAGGGGAATTTGTGTAAAATTACATATTCAAATTAAATTCGGGGCGAAAAATGGACTACAAAAACACTCTACTGCTACCAAATACGAGCTTTGAGATGAGGGCTGATTTGGCAAACAAAGAAAAAACCCGCTTTGAACGCTGGTTTAAAGACAACTATGCTTACAAAAAGATGATAAGCAAGCGTTTGAACGCAAAAGCAAGTTTCATCTTGCACGATGGACCGCCTTATGCGAACGGACACATTCATCTAGGACACGCGCTCAACAAAATCCTTAAAGAAACGATTATCAAAACGCATTATTTTAACGGCGAGCGCGTGGCTTACACGCCGGGCTGGGACTGCCACGGCTTGCCGATAGAACAGCAAGTAGAAATCAAACTTGGCGAAAAGAAAAAAAACACGAGCAAAAAGCAAATCCGCGCCCTTTGCCGCGCTCACGCGCAAGAGTTTATAGACATTCAAAAGGCTGAATTCAAGGGGCTTGGCATTTTGGGAGACTGGGACAAGCCTTATGTAACTATGGATTTTAGCTTTGAAGCAAGCATTTACCGCACCTTGTGCGAGGTGGCAAAAAAAGGGCTTTTGATAGAGCGAAGCAAGCCCGTGTTTTGGAGCTGGGCGGCAAAGTCAGCCCTTGCTGAGGCTGAGGTAGAGTATGAGGACAAAGAGGACTACTCGCTTTTTGTGGCTTTTGATTTGGCTGAAAATGCCCTAAAAAAGCTAGGTGTGAAAAAGGCAAGCGCGGTGATATGGACAACTACGCCTTGGACCTTGCCTGCAAATCAAGCCATAGCCTTAAATCCAAATGAAATTTATGTTTTAAGCGGCGAGGGGCTGATTTTCGCAAAGCCCTTGTTTAAAAGTATGGTAGAAAAGGGCTTGTCAAAGGGCAAGGTGCAAAAAGAATTCAAAGCAAGCGAGCTTGAAAACCTACACGCGATAAATCCTTTAAATTCAAGGCTTTCGTGCTTTATTTTAGGCGAGCATGTGCTTATGGACGGGGGCAGCGGCTTGGTGCATACGGCACCTGGACACGGAGAAGATGATTATTATGCTTGTTTGAAATACGGCATTGAAGTGCTTATGCCTGTTGATGATGGGGGTTGCTTTGATGAGAGCTTGCGCACCAAAAAACTAATGCCTGAAAGTGTGCTTGATGAGTTTGTGGGGCTTCATATCTTTAAGGCAAATGAGCGAATTTTGGAGCTTTTGGGTAAAAATTTACTGCAAAGCTCGCGTTTTACGCACTCTTATCCTTTTTGCTGGCGCACGCACAAGCCTGTGATTTACCGCGCCACAAAGCAATGGTTTATCGCAATGGACGAGCCAAAGCTAAATGGCAAAAGTTTGCGTCAAGTGGCAAATGAGCAAATTCAAAAGATAAAATTCTACCCGCAAAGCGGCATTAACCGCATAGGCTCGATGATAGAAAACCGCCCTGATTGGTGTATCTCGCGCCAAAGGGATTGGGGCACGCCCATAGCTTTTTTTAGGGACAAAAAGACAAAAGAGGTGATTTTAGATGAGGCTGTGCTTGAAAATATAGCGCAAATCTTTGAAAAACAAGGCGCTGATGCTTGGTGGGAGCTTGACATAAAGGACTTGTTGCCTGCAAATTCGCCTTACAAAGCGCAGGATTTAGAAAAAACCCTTGACATTTTAGATGTGTGGTTTGACAGCGGCAGCACTTGGAACGGGGTGCTTAAATCAAAGGCTTTTGAGGGGGCTGAATTTCCTGCAAGTATGTATTTAGAAGGCTCAGACCAGCATAGGGGTTGGTTTCAAAGCTCACTTTTGCTCTCATCAATCATCAACGAAAAAGCCCCTTACAAAACTATCCTAACGCACGGCTTTACCATAGATGAAAAGGGACAAAAGATGAGCAAAAGCAAGGGCAATGTCATCGACCCGCAAAAGGTTGCCAAAACCTACGGCGTGGAGGTTTTGCGGCTTTGGATTTTGCTGAGTGATTTTTCATCTGATTTAAAAATTTCAGAAAACATTTTAAAGCAAGTTGCCGAGCAATACCGAAAAATCCGCAACACCATTCGCTTTTTGCTTGCCAACACTAACGACTTGGAGTTTTTGGAGACAAAGAATTTCACGCTCATTGACAAGTGGATTTTAAACCGCGCAAGTAGCGTTTTTAAAGCCGCTAAATCAGCCTTTGACGAGTATGAATTTGCCAAGGGTTACAATGGCTTGATGAATTTTCTCATCGTGGATTTGAGCGGAATTTACCTTGACATTTGCAAGGACAGGCTTTATTGCGATGAAAAAGGCTCAAAACGCCGAGTGAGCGCACAAAGTGCGATGGCACTCATCGCAAAGCAACTTTTACAGCTACTTGCGCCGACACTGACTTACTCAGTTGATGAAGCTTTGGAGCATTCAAACCCTATCATCAAGGGCAAGGCAAAAGATGTCTTTGATTTGGTGTTTGAAGATGACTTTGACTTTGAATTTAAGGGCATTAACGATGAGTTGTTGCTCTCATCGCGCGAGAGTTTTTTAGAGCAAATTGACGCGCTTAAAAAGGACAAAATCATCAAATCCACTTTGGAACTTTGCTTGCAAACGAGCGCAAACGAGCTTTTGAGCGAAAATTTAGAAGACATTGAGGACTTTTTTATGGTGAGTGAGATTAAAAGCCTTGACAAAGATGAGGGTTTAGCGAGTTTTAGCGTGGGAACGCACGAATTTAAAATTCTAAAAGCCACGCACCACAAATGCCCAAGGTGCTGGAAATTTAAGGCAAAGGACGAGGATAGCCTTTGTCCGCGCTGTTTAAAGGTGATGAAAAATGTTTAGCGAGCCTTTGCCCCAAAGCGTGATTTTTACGACACTTGCAAGCGTTGCAGCCCTTGTTGTGGTGCTGCTTTTTTTCATCAAAAAAAAGGATAAACAATGACTTTAAAAGAAGCCTTAAATTTAAGCCAAAATGAGCTTGTGGAGCTTAAAAAAGAGTTAAACGAAAGGGCAAAGGCGCAGAAGCATTTGGGCGTTTATGTCGAGCAGTTTTTGGACAAGCCTTTGAGCGAGTGCGATTTAAGCGGCGAAAATTCAGCCGTGCCTGTGGCGATAAAGGACAATATCAGCGTGAAAGGCTGGGAGCTTACTTGTGGCTCAAAGATTTTGCAAGGCTATATCGCGCCTTACGATGCCACAGCGATTGTAAATCTTAAAAACGCTGGTTTTACGCCTTTTGGGCGGTGCAATATGGACGAATTTGCGATGGGAAGCACCACAGCGAGTTCATTTTATGGCAAAACCTTAAATCCTCTGGACAACACAAAGGTTCCCGGCGGTTCAAGCGGCGGCAGCGCAGCGGCGGTAGCAGCACAGCTTGCACTTGCGAGTTTAGGCTCAGATACGGGCGGTTCTGTTCGCCAGCCAGCAGCATTTTGCGGGTGCGTGGGCTTTAAGCCAAGCTATGGGCGCGTAAGTCGCTATGGGCTAGGCGCTTACTCATCAAGCTTAGACCAAATCGGCGTTTTAGCGCAAAATGTAGAAGATGCGGCGATTTTATACGATGCTATCAGTGGATATGATGAAAAGGACAGCACGAGCGTAAAGGCAGGGTATGAAAAAACCGCGCCAAATTTAAACGCAAACCGCAAATTAACAATAGCCATTATCAAAAACTACATAGAACAATGCAGTGATGAAGTAAAAAATGCCCTTTTAAAAAGCGTTGCTATGCTTGAAAACAGCGGACATAAGATAATCTATAAGAGCTTGCAGGACAGCAAATACGACATTGCGGCTTATTATATCATCGCCACAGCCGAAGCGAGCGCGAATTTAAGCCGTTATGACGGGGTGCGTTATGGCAGACGAAGCGAAAATTCACAGCATTTAAAGGATATGTATGTGAATTCTCGCAGTGAGGGCTTTGGAGATGAGGTAAAACGGCGCATAATGCTGGGGTGCTTTGTGTTAAGTAGCGGGTATTATGATGCTTACTATATAAAAGCGACAAAGGCTAGGGCTTTAATCAAGCAAAAATATAATGAAATTTTAAATGAGTGCGATTTGATTTTTATGCCCGTTACGCCGACAAGTGCCTTTGAATTTGAGGCTTGTAAAAGCCCTATGCAAATGTATTTGGAGGACATTTTTACAATTTCTGTGAATTTAGCGGGGCTTGGGGGCATTTCAGTGCCACTTTGCAAGGACAAGGCAGGCTTAAATATCTCAGCCCAACTTGTTGCTTATAACGAGCAAAGCCTACTAGACGGGGCTTTGAGTTTAGAAAAAATCATCAAAAATCAATAAGGGGGAAAAATGAAAATAGTCAAACGAGCATTGACCTTTGAAGATGTGTTGCTTTTGCCAGCCTACTCGGACATTTTGCCAAAGCAAGTGGATATAAGCACGAAGCTTAGCAAAAACATTACTCTTAATGTCCCGCTCATCTCAGCGGCTATGGATACAGTTACTGAGCATAGAACCGCCATAATGATGGCAAGGCTTGGCGGCATAGGCATTATCCACAAAAATATGGACATAAATTCACAAGCCAAAGAGGTAAAACGCGTGAAAAAAAGCGAAAGTGGCGTCATCATCGACCCTATCTTTGTGGGCGCAAAAGCCAAAGTGCAAGAAGCCCTTGACATAATGGCTGAGTATCACATATCTGGCGTGCCTGTGGTTGATAATGAGCGAAAACTGATAGGAATTCTCACAAACAGAGACTTGCGCTTTGAGAGCAACGGCGAAAATTTAGTAGAAAATGTGATGACAAAACCCCCTTTAATCACGGCGCACAAGGGTTGCACTTTGGACGAGGCGGAAAAGATTTTTTCTAAACACAAAATCGAAAAGCTGCCCATAGTGAGTGAAAACGGCTATTTGGAGGGACTTATCACTATAAAAGACTTGAAAAAACGCAAGGAATTTCCAAATGCAAACAAAGACAGCTACGGTAGGTTGCGCGTGGGTGCGGCTGTTGGCGTGGGGCAGTTTGACAGAGTCAAAGCCTTAATCGAAGCTGATGTTGATGTGCTGGTGCTTGACAGCGCGCACGGGCATTCTAAAAATGTGATTGAAAGCATAAGGCAAATCAAAAAGGATTACCCACAAATCGAGCTTATCGCGGGCAATATCGCCACAAAAGAAGCTACAAAGGCACTTTGCGAGGCTGGGGCTGATGCGGTAAAAGTTGGTATGGGACCGGGAAGCATTTGCACCACTAGAATCGTCTCTGGTATGGGCGTGCCGCAGATTTCAGCTATTGATGAGTGTGCTTTGGAGGCAAGGAAATTTGGCGTTCCTGTCATCGCTGATGGAGGCATAAAATACTCAGGCGACATAGCCAAAGCCATAGCAGCAGGGGCGCACAGCGTGATGATAGGTTCGCTTCTTGCTGGCACGGACGAAAGCCCAGGGCAGCTTTTTAGCGTGCAAGGACGGCAGTATAAGAGTTACCGCGGTATGGGTTCGCTTGCGGCTATGCAAAGAGGCAGTTCTGATAGGTATTTCCAAGAAGGCACAGCGAGCGAAAAGCTTGTGCCTGAGGGCATAGAAGGGCGTGTGCCTTATGTGGGTAGCTTAAAAGGCGTGATTCATCAGCTTTTGGGGGGCTTGCGTTCGTCTATGGGCTATGTGGGCGCTGCTAGCATAGATAAATTTCAAGCCAAAGCCGAATTTGTCGAAATCACAAGCGCAGGACTTAAAGAAAGCCATGTCCACGATGTAACCATCACCCAAGAAGCGCCAAATTATAAGGTTCATCAATGAAAAACGACAACCAAAGCTTGAATTTTGGCTTAAATTTAGATGAAAATTCAAGCCAAAAAAGTGAAAATTTAAGCAAAAAAAGCGACAAGCAAAAGGGCGAAAATTTTGATACAAATTCGCAGGATTTAGCTGAAAATTCGCCAAATTTTGAAGAAAATTTAAAAAAGGCAAACGAGGCGTTAGAAAGGCTAAATAGCAAGGATTTAAGTCTTGATGAGAGTGTGAAACTTTACAAAACGGGGCTTAAATTTATAGAAAATGCCCGCAACGCCCTTGAAAAAGCTAAATTTGAGGTGGAAAAAATCGATGAGTAAGATAGCGGCGTTGCAGCTTTCAACCCTGCCATTAAGCGATGCGAGGCTTGATTATTATCTTAAAGCCTGCAAGGATAGCGGTGCGAACCTTGTCGTGCTTGGCGAATATGTGCTAAATAGCTTTTTTACCGAGCTTTGCATTATGTCAAAGCAGCTCATCAAAGAACAAAGCGAGAGCAAAAAGGCAAGTTTAGCTGAATTTGCTAAAAAATACGAACTTACCATCATCGCCCCTTATGTGAGCGTGGAAAATAAGGGCTTTAAAAAGCTTTGCTTAAAGGTTTCGCCAAGCGAGATAAAAAGCTACGAACAGCAGATTTTAATGCCTTATGCGCACTGGAATGAGGAAAAATTTTTTTGCAACCACAGCGAGAAATTGCGACTTTTTAGCTTTTCTTATGATGGCTTAAAATGCGCCTTGCTTTTTGGCTTTGAGGCGCATTTTGACGCCTTTTGGCAGCTCATTTTGCAAAAAAAGTTGGATTTAGTCATAATGCCTTGCGCGAACACCTTTGAGAGCAAGCAACGATGGCGCGAGCTACTGAAAATGCGGGCTTTTTTAAGCTCCACAGCGATTTTGCGCGTAAATCGCATAGGGCAGGCAAAAAGCGGCAGCGAAGTGTGGGAATTTTACGGCGATAGCCTGTATGTCGATGCTTTCGGGCAAATCAAAGAGTGTTTGAGCGACAAGGAAGAAATGCTCATCATCGACACCCCAAAGGCGAGTGAGGCAAAGAAGTTATGGGGATTTGACAAGATAATAAAAAATTATGAAATTTAGCGTTTAAATTTTTTGCTCATTTTGTGAGCTTGAAATTGAGCCAGCTTTTCGCAAAAAGCACTTTTTACCGAAAATCCTGTGCCTTAAATCAAGCGTAAATTTGGCAAATTTTTCGCCATAAATTTGAAATTTAATTTTAAAAAAAGGATAAAACTTGAAAAAAATTCATTTCATAGGAATCGGCGGCATAGGCATTTCAGCCCTTGCTCGCTTTTTAAAAGAAAAGGGCTATGAGATAAGCGGGAGCGATTTAAAGGCGAGTAAAATCACTGCTGAGCTTGAAAAAGAGGGCGTTGCCATCAGCATTCCACACGGCGAAAAAAATGTCATCGGCAAGGATTTAGTGATTTACTCAGCCGCGATAAAGGCGCAAAATGCTGAATTTAAAAAGGCAAAAGCACTTGGCATCAAAACGCTTTCGCGCAAAGAAGCCTTGCCGCTCATCTTGCGCGACAAACAAGTCTTTGCAGTCGCTGGCGCACACGGCAAAAGCACCACTTCAAGCATTTTAGCAAGCCTTATGAACGATGCAAGCGTCATCATCGGGGCGATTTTAAAGGAATTTGGCTCAAATATGATTTACAAAGAAAGCGACAAACTCATCTTTGAAGCCGATGAGTCAGACAGCTCTTTTTTAAACGCAAATCCCTATGTCGCCATAGTTACAAACGCAGAAGCTGAGCATTTGGAGCATTATAAAAACGATTTAAAAAAGCTGCATAAGGCTTATGAGCAGTTTTTAAACTCAGCAAAAATCCGCATAATAAACGGCGAGGACGAGTTTTTAAAGACCTTAAATTTAAGCGCGACAAAGCTTTATCCAAGCAAGGACATAAAAAATTACGCCGTGAGCGTTAAGGACTACAAGCCACGAACGAGCTTTACGCTTAAAGATTATGGCGAATTTTGCGTGCTTGGAATGGGCTATCATTTGGCTGTTGATGCGGCTTTGGCGATTTTGGCGGCTTTGGAATTTAAAAGCGTTGATGAGGTGCGCGTGCGACTTGAAAATTACAAGGGCATTAAAAAGCGTTTTGACATTTTAGTGGCTGATGAAAAGCACGCTATCATCGATGATTACGGGCATCACCCGACTGAGATAAGCGCTACTTTAAAGGCAGCAAGCGAGTATGCAAGGCTTGCAGGATACTCAAAAATCACAGCCATTTTCGAGCCACACCGCTACACGCGTTTAGTGGCGAATTTAGAGCAGTTTAAGGACGCCTTTGCGGGGGTAAGCGAGCTTGTGATTTTGCCCATTTATGCGGCTGGCGAAAAGCCCGTGAGTGTGGATTTAAAAGCGCATTTTCCAAAGGCTACTTTTGTTAAGGACATTAAACGCATAGGCGAAGTTTTGGTTGATGATGAGGGTAGGGTTTATGAAGATGGGCTTATCATAGGCTTTGGCGCAGGGGACATAAGCGTGAAGTTAAGGGGCGAAAAATGAGCGCACAAATCAGAAGCGCATTAAACTTTTTTGGTTATAATTTACACAATAAAGGAGTTTGTTTTGTTGCAAGAGTTTAATTCTATCAAAAAACGCTTTGATACTTTAAATTTAAACCACGAACACTTTGTAAATTCTAACGATATTTGCACGCCTATGGACTGCGTGAAAGAAATGCTTGACAGCCTACCAGCTGAGTTTTGGCAAAGAAAAAATCTCAAAGTGCTTGATTCTTGTTGTGGCAATGGCAATTTTCACGCCTACGCCGCACTTAAAACTCCGCTTAAAAATCTCTATTTTAACGAAATCAACGAAAAAAGAATAGCAAATTTAAAGGCGTATTTTGGAGAAAATATCAACCTAACGATAATGGATTTTTTAGAATTTGACGAAACCCCAAAGTATGATTTAATCGTCTCAAATCCGCCCTATGCTAAATTTAATGACGGCAAAAGAGTATCCAAAAATCACAACCTTTCCCGCGCTTTTATCGAAAAATCCTTGAAAATTCTAAAAAATGGTGGATATTTGCTTTTTATCGTGCCAAACAATTGGATGAGTTTTGCGGATAGAAACGATTTGCCCACACTTTTAAGCAAATACCAGTTTAAAATTTTAGACATAGGCGGAGCAAAAAAGTATTTTCCACAAGTTGGTTCGTCTTTTACTTGGTTTTTGCTTGAAAAAGTGCCAAACGAAAAGCCCTTTGAAGTGCGAAATCACTATGTTTTAAACGATACGCAGTTTGTGAAAATCAGCCCAAATCAACGCTTTATCCCGCTTTATCATTCTCAAATCGTGCAAAGCATTGTTGATAAAACACTAAATTCAACCTTGCCAAAATATCCCGTGCAAACTAGCTCAAATTTACACCGCTACACCAAAAGCAAACTCATCAGCAACGAAAAGGACAAAACGCACATTTACAAGCTCATTCACACGCCAAGCCAAGTTGTTTATAGCACAAAGCCACATATTTATCAAAAGGGCTATAAGGTTTTCATCTCTCTTACAAATCAATACAGCACCTTCATCGATGAATGCGGTATGACGCAGTCCATAGCGTTTATAAGATGTAAGGATTTACAAGAAGCAAAGCAAATTCAAAGCGAGTTAGAACAACCTATTTATAAATTTCTCAACAACATAACGCGATATGGCAATTTTAACAATGTGCGAGTTTTGCAAAATTTACCCAAATTTGGCACATTTTCGCTTACAAAAGATGAAGAAAAAATGATAGAAAAATTCAACAAGGCGTATTATGGCAAAGCAAAAAAATAAAAACATAATCCCATTAAAAAACATAGCCGAGCTTGCAGATGAGTGCGATTATGAGAACTTTGAGTATAAAGAACATTTTAGTTTGATTTGCAAACTCTTGCCAAATTTAGACAAAGAAAAGTTAGAAATACAAATTTTAGATGAAACAAAATGCCAAGAAAAAGGCTTTGTGTATGTTTTTGTGATTGAGGGCAAAATCTTTAAAATCGGTCAGTCCATAAGCAACATAAAAGAACGAGTGCAAAGCTATAACTGCGGAAAAACTGAATACCGCATAAACGGCACTAATGGAACAACAAATTATTTTGTCTTGCAAAGTTTGCTCAAAATCAACAAAGAAGTCTTTGTGTATGCCTTTTTTCCGCCAAAGCCACGCTATGAAATTTTTGGGCAAATTTTTGAGGATAGCTATCCGCCTAGCAAAAAGGCTGAAAATATCATTATAAAAGATTTCATCAAAAATCACGGCAAAAAACCTATCGGTTGCACGCAAACTTGATGATTTAAGGAAGGCTAATGGCTAAAATTTTAATTTACGCACTCATCATCGTGCTGTTTGCGCTGATTTCTTACGCGCTTAAAGAAAGGCTTGGCAAAAGGGCTGTGCCGTTTTTTGTCGCCCTTTGTTTTGCGGGCTTTGCGCTCATCGGCGTTTATGAGATAAGCGGGGCGAAAAAGGACAAAAAGCACGAGCAGCTTTTGCTTGCCTTTTCAAATTCAAAGCCCTTAAAATGCCAAAACACCAGCGTTAGCAAAGATAAATTCAACTACGACTACGGCACAAAGAGCTTTATCAGCAAGGACAAAAGCGTAAGAGTGCTGATTTTGAGCATAAAAGAATGCGAATTTGATGATGAATGAAATCCTTGCAAAGCTTGATTTAACGGGCTATGTTGATGAGTTTTGCGCTCATTTAGCAAGGCAAAAGCCCCTTTTTTTAGAAGGAGACAGCAAGCTGCATTTTGCGCGCATTTGTGAGCTGCAAGAGTTTGATTTTTCGCCCCCGCCAAGCTGTGAAAATTTGAGCCAAAGCCTTATGCACCTTAGCAAACAAGGCGTTTTACACCTGAATGAAAGCTTTGAATTTATCAAAATTTTGCGTTATTTTAGCTATCTTAAAGGGCTAAAATTTGAGCTTAGCCTTAAATCGTGGCTTGACAAAATCACTATCCCGCAGGCTCTTTTTGAGCTTTGTGCGTATTTTACGAGCAAGGGCGAGCTTAAAGACAGCCTTGATGAGCGGCTTATGCGGCTTAATGAAGCGCGAAAGATTAAAGGCGAACAAATAAGGGCTGAGTTTAAAAAACTCACCACGAGCAAGGGTTTGCAAGCCTTTCTCATCGACACGCAAATTCATTTTATAAACGGATTAGAGTGCTTGCTGGTGCGTGGCGGACACAGCTTAAAGAGCAAAATCATCGCTAGAAGTGCTGGTGGGGGCTTTTATGTCGTGCCACAAAGTGTGGAGCATTTGCAAAGTGAGTGCGATAAAATAGCAAGCGAAAAGGAAAAAATTTATTATGAATACGCCAAAAAAATTTCGCAAATTTTTCACAAAGAACTTGCCTTTTTGAAATTCATCGACAAGGCTTTTGACACCTTTGATAGTTACAGCGCGCGCGTGCTTTTTTCTCGCCAAAAGGACTATGAATTCGTGCTTTGCGATAGTAGCAAGGACATTATTTTAAAGGACTTTGCGCATCCTGCCCTAAAAAACGCTAAAAGCGTGAGCGTTGATTTCACAAAGCAAGTTTTGCTCGTAACTGGCGTAAATGCGGGCGGTAAATCTATGCTTTTAAAGGGCATTTTAAGCGCTGCTTTGTTAGCAAAGCATTTGCTGCCGATGAAAATTGATGCAAATTCAAGCAAAATCGGCTCATTTAAGGATATAAACGCCATCATTGAGGACCCGCAAAATGTCAAAAACGACATTTCCACTTTCGCAGGGCGAATGCTTGCTTTTTCAAGGCTGATGAGCACAAAAGATATGCTTTTGGGTGTCGATGAAATCGAGCTTGGCACGGACTTTGAAGAAGCGGCGAGCCTTTATAGCGTTTTGATAGAAACGCTCATTTCAAAAGGGCTTAAAATCATCATCACCACGCACCACAAACGCCTTGCAATGTTGCTTGCTAAAAACGAGCAAGTGGAGCTTTTAGCCGCTCTTTATGATGAGAGTGCGGCGCGCCCAAGATATGAGTTTTTAAAAGGCACTTTGGGCAAATCCTACGCCTTTGAAACGGCTTTGCGTTATGGCATAAGCGCGAATTTAGTGGCAAAGGCAAGGCAAATTTATGGAGAAAATAAAGAAAATTTAGAAGAACTTGTCGGCAAAAACATAAATTTAGAGCTAGAACTGCGCCAAAAGCTCAAAACTACGGCGCAAAAAGAGCAAAAAGCCCAAAGCATTTTAGAGTCCCTTAAAGCGCAAAAAGAGCAAAATGATGGAGAGCTTAAAAAGCTCATCATAAGGCTTGAAAATGAGTATTACCAAGCCATAGAGCAGGCAAAAAATAGCCTAAAATTCGAGGACACAAAGGACAAGCAAAGGGGCATAAACAAGGCAAATGAGCTGAAAAAAAGCATACAAATGCCTGAATTTTCAGCCGATGAGAGCTTGAAAGTGGGCGATTTTGTGCGCTATAACAGCCTGAAAGGGCAGATTGTAAGCATAAACAAAAACGAGGCTACTTTGGAGTGCGAGGGGCTAAAACTGCGCGTGGCTTTGAATTTACTCAAAAAAAGCGTGGCGGGAGCTTTAAACGGCGCAAACAAAGCAAGCGTTGTGAATTTAGCAAGGGCGCAAGAAGCGAGCGTGAGCCTTGACTTGCACGGACTTCGTGCTGATGAGGCTTTGAGTGAGCTTGATAGCTTTATCTCAAACGCCTTGTTAGCTGGCTTTGATGAGGTTATCATCTATCACGGCATCGGCACGGGCAAGCTAGCATTAGTGGTAAAAGAGTTTTTGCAAGCGCACAAAAGCGTGAAAAGTTTCGCAGACGCCCCAGCTCATCAAGGCGGCTTTGGCGCAAAAATCGTAAGGTTTTGAATTGAGCTTTTTGATGAAAGAGTGAATTTTTTATTTAAATGTTATTTGATAATTTATGAATTTTTGACTATAATTACATTTTTAAGAGTTAAAATTTCAAGGATAAACGATGACACAAGAAGAGTTAGATGCTTTGATGAAAATCGGCGAAGAGCTTGAAAGCGATGATGAGCCTACGCAAAGCGAGCCAAGTGCGAGCGTGGGCGATTTGAGTGCGGAGGATTTAAGTGGCGCAAATGAGCCAAATTTAAGCGCAACGGCGTTGTCAAATGGCGTAAATGAGCTAGATTTGGGCGTGTCAGCCTTACAAAAAGGCGCAAACTCTCAAAATGCCGAGAATTTAAACGAGTTAAACATAAACACACCGCCAAGCAACGAACACAAAGTCGTGCATCAGCTTGATGAGGTTACGCGAGATAGCGAAGAAAAGGCTATTGAGATGATGGATAGGCTCGAAAATATCGGTAAATTCTTTAACCACATTGAGCTTGCCCTTGAAGACATAAAAGAAAATATCAGCAAAAACCAAGCGACTTTTTCTACTCTAAATGCGAAATTTCCGCACATTCAGACATTTAAAACCGCGCTTAATGCCAGCACAAAGAGCCTTGAAGCAAGTGAAAATATCTTTAAACTCTTGCAGCAAGGGCAGGACGAAGTTTTTGTCTCTATGGACGCTATGCAGTATCAAGACATTCATCGCCAAAAAATCGAAAGAGCCATCAATGTGATGCGCGCACTCAATCGCTATATGAATTCACTCTTTGAGGGCGACATAGACGACAGCAAGCGCGTTTCATCAGCCGTGCATATCGCAGGGGACAGCACCAAAGAAGTGATGAATGACGGCGACATAGAGGATTTAATCGCAAGTTTAAGAGGAAACAAATAAATTTAGGGCAAGATGATGAATTTAGCAAGCAAAAATGTGAATTTCACGGCGTTTTCAAGCACAAATTTAGCCCAAAGTGCGCTAAATTTAAAGGCACGCATTGCGCTAAACCTTGCAAAAGCCCAAATTTCAATTAAATTTAACACTCAGGACAAAAGCCGTGATAACGCCTGAGATAGTCGCCCCAGCTGGTAATTTCACCAAGCTTAAAATCGCCCTAGCTTACGGAGCTGATGCCGTTTATGCGGGGGTAAATAACTTTTCCTTGCGCTCACGCACAGCGCACGAATTTGACTATGAAAGCTTTGAAAAAGCCATTATTTACGCGCATTCTTTGGGTAAAAAGGTTTTCGTTACGATAAATGGCTTTCATTTCAGCTCTCAGCTTGACGGGCTTAAAAGGCATATTTTGCGCTTAAAGGCGATGAAGCCTGATGCTTTCATCGTGGCAAGCTTGGGCGCTATGCGTTTAGCGCAAGAAAACGCGAGCGAAATTCCACTGCATATCTCCACGCAGGCAAATGTGCTTAACTTTATGGACGCTCAAATTTACAAAGAAATGGGCGCAAAACGCATAGTCATCGCCCGCGAACTTGGCTTAAAGGACGCTAAAACCATAAAAGAGCATTGCGACATAGAGCTTGAAGCCTTTGTGCACGGCTCTATGTGCTTTGCTTACTCTGGGCGTTGCTTAATCAGCTCCGTGCAAAGCGGCAGAATGAGCAACCGCGGCTCTTGCGCTAATGATTGCCGCTTTCCTTACGAGCTTTATGCTAAAAACGCCGACAACGGCACGCTTTTTCGCCTTGAAGAAAAAGATAGCGGCACGCATATTTTCAACTCAAAAGACTTAAATTTAAGCTCACATATCGAAAAAATAATGAAAGAAGAGTGCATAAACGCCTTTAAAATCGAAGGGCGCACCAAAAGTGAGTATTATGTGGCTCTTACCACGCGCACCTACAAAATGGCGGTTTTAGACACCTTGCGTGGCGAATTCAACGCGCCCAAATACGAGCAAGAAATCCACACGCTCAAAAACAGAGGCTTTACGGACGGGTATTTGGTAGCACGAGCCTTTGAAAAAACCGACACGCAAAACTTTGCCACGAGTTTAGAAGAAGGCACGCACCAAGTTTGCGCTATCAGCGAGGACGGCGAGTTTTTCAAATGCAAGGGACAAGTGCATTTAAACACGCCTTATGAAATCCTTGCGCCCATAAATTCACGCATAAGCCCTTGCGAGAACGAAACGGGGCTTGTTTATGAAAACGAGGGGCGGTATTTTGTGGAATTTAAAAGGCTTGTAGCTAAAAACAACAAGGATTTTAGGGAAATTCACAGCGGCAATGAAAACGAAATCAAGCTACCTGAGGCTTTGCCTGAATTTAGCTTTTTGAGAAAGGAAGTATAATGGACTTTGTAAGCATTGTTATGGGAAGCAAGAGCGATTATGAAGTGGTAAGCGAGGCTGGCAAAATTTTAGAAAAATTTGGCGTCAAATACGAGCTCATCATAAGTTCAGCTCACCGCAGCCCCAAAAGAACGGCTGAGTATGTCGCAAAAGCCGAGCAAAAAGGCGCAAAGGTTTTCATCGCCGCAGCTGGAATGGCGGCGCATTTAGCAGGGGCAATCGCCGCACACACCACAAAACCCGTGCTTGGCGTGCCGATGAGTGGGACAAACCTTGCAAGTATGGACTCGCTTTTTTCTACCGTGCAAATGCCGCGTGGCATTCCTGTGGCGACTTTGGCGATAGGCAAGGCAGGTGCTGTAAATGCGGCGTATTTGGCGGTGCAAATTTTGGCTTTAAATGATGAAAATTTAGCCCTTGCGCTCAAAAAAGACAGACAAGCGCAAGAAAATCAGCTCATAGCGGACTCAAACAGCGTAGAAGTGCTACTATAAAGGGGATAAAATGCAAACATATTTAGAGATAGGCGAATTTTGCAAGCTCGTGCATTTGAGCGAAGATGTCGTCAAAGGAATGATGGCAAATGGAGCGTTGAATTTCAAGGACGAGGACGGCAAAATCTATATCGAGGCAAATCAAGGCACTTTCAGTGTCGTGCCAAAGGGCAGCGGCGAGGCTACACCTATCAGCAGTATAAGTTTAGCTGGGGAAAGCTTTGTCGAAAAGACCATAGGGACGATTTTAAACCTACACGAAAAGGTGCTAGATGCCAAAGACGAGACACTAGAAACGCTCAAAAACGAAAACAAATTCCTAAAAGATGTGCTTTACTCAATGCAAGAAATTTACGATGAGGACAGAAAAACCATAGACATTTTAAATGAGCAGCTTGGGCGTGCGCAAGAAGAAGTGGAGTTTTTGAAACGCAAATACAAACTTATGTGGAACAAAGCAGTGGATAATTTCACGCAAGGCAAAATGAGCGCGACTATGGACGATGATATAGAAAATAGTGCATTTAGCCCAAGAAGCGAAAGGAATTCAAGCCTAAATTCTAGCTTGAATTCGGCTTTAAATTCGGGCGCGAATTCAAATGACAATTCAAGCGCAAATTCAGCCCTAAAAGCCGCCGCAAGCGCAGCCTTGCACGCTGAGACACCAAAAAGCCAAAGCACAAATTCTAACTCAAATTCAAGCAGCACAAACGAGAATTCAAGCGCAAATTCCACGCCAAAGGCTGAAAATTTAAGCACGACACAAAGCACGGCAAATTCAAGCACCACAGCAAATTCAGCCACAAATTCAAGCACGAATTCAAACGCAAATTCCACAAATCCACAAAAGGACAGCGCACAATGACCTTTTCGCAAATCATCTTAAATTTACAGCAGTTTTGGCAAAAACAAGGTTGCGTGATAATGCAGCCTTACGATATGCCAGCAGGTGCAGGCACTTTTCACCCCGCGACTTTTTTGCGAAGCCTTGACGACAAGCCTTGGGCTTGCGCTTATGTCGCCCCAAGCCGCCGCCCAAGCGATGGCAGATACGGCGAAAACCCAAACCGACTCGGCGCTTACTATCAGTTTCAAGTTCTCATCAAACCAAGCCCCGATGACATACAAACACTTTATCTTAAAAGCCTTGAAACGCTAGGCTTTGACTTAAAAAACCACGACATTCGCTTTGTGGAGGACAACTGGGAAAGCCCGAGCCTTGGAGCATGGGGGCTTGGCTGGGAAGTGTGGCTTGATGGTATGGAAGTTACGCAATTTACTTATTTTCAGCAAGTCGGCGGTATCGCCGTAAAGCAAGTAAGTGCCGAAATCACCTATGGTTTAGAGCGACTGGCTATGTATTTGCAAAATGTCGATAATGTCTATGACATAGTTTGGAACGACTTTGCAGGCTCAAAGGTGCTTTATGGCGATGTCCATAAGCAAAGCGAGTTTGAGTATAGCACCTACAACTTTGAGTTAAGCTCGGTTGAAATGCTCAATCACCAGTTTGAAAACGCCTACAAAGAGTGCAAAAGCGTGCTAGAAAGAGGCTTTGCCTTGCCAGCTTATGATTATTGCTTGCTTGCGGCGCACACTTTCAACCTTTTAGACGCGCGCGGTGCGATTTCAGTTACCCAAAGGCAAGATTATATGCTTAAAATCCGCGAGCTTTCAAAAAGCTGTGCTGAAATTTACACGCAAAGCAAGTATTTACACAAAGCAAACTAGCCTTTACGCTCAAACGCCGTTCATCAAGGCTAGTCCTTTGGCGCGCCCGAAATTTTTCCGCCAAAGGCTTGAATTTCTTGTCTGATTTTCTCATCTATCCTTTCTAACTCATCGGCGTTTTGACGCATTTGCTCTAAAAGGGCGTCAAATTCAAAGCCAAGCATTACAATGCGGTATAAATTTGGCTTGTGCTTGCGCCAATTATACAGCGTGCTGTTATCCACGCCCAGCAACGCCGCCTTGTCCCTTTTACTCAGCTTTTTCATCGTTTCGCTCGCCTTTTTTGCGTAAATTTTGGCGCATTGTATAGAATTTGTGCTTATAAAAAAACTTTTGAAATATACTACTATTTTTTAAAAAATAATTGTATATTTCAGCTTTTTTTAAGGAAAGTGTGATATAATGCTAGAAAATTTTTTAGAAAAAGGAGCAAAAATGCCAAAAGAATACATAGGACATTCAGGCACACGCTACAAATATGATTTAAATAATCCTATCGACAAACAAGCCTATGAGCTTGATTTACTCGCTCAAACAAATGATGCGATAAATCCAAACATTGAACTTGATAGGGCTATGGGACAAAATTTTGCTGGGGCAATGTTAAACAATAATATACCCACACTCAATAAAGATAAAAAATGAAAAGGCTAGTTATAGTGCTTGTCCTTGTGGCGAGTGCGGGCTTAAATGCTAAAAATTTAAGCGGTGAGGAGTTTTATGAGCTTGTTAATGATTGTGTAGAAAATGAAAACAAGGATTCTTGTCAAAGACTGATTGATAGTGGGCAATTAGCAAGTGTAGAAGAATGTGATAAAAATACTTGCTCTATTATAGCCTTTATTTATGGCGATGTTGTCAAAAATTATTATAAAGCAAATGCCTACTATAAAACAGATTGCGAAAGATTTAATTCGTCATTAGCTTGTTATAGTGTAGGACAATTATATAATGAAGGAAAAGGCGTTAAACAAGATTTTTTCACAGCCAAAAAATACTTTGAAAAAGCGTGCAATTTAAATCTTGGTGATGCTTGCAATAGCTTAGGCTTTTTATATAGCAAAGGAAAAGGCGTGAAACAAAACTACTCCGCAGCTAAAAAATACTACGGCAAGAGTTGTGATTTAGGCGACCAAATGGGTTGTGATAATTATAAAATACTTAATGAGCAAGGAATTCAGTAAGATTTACAAATTTAAACCAAAGGAGGATATAATGAAAAAAGTAATTTGTGCAATCATCTTTGCATTTGTAAGTAGTGCGAGTGCATACTACATAAATGGCGAGAACGCCACGCTAGAAAGGTGTTCTTACGAGCAGTATGGCAACAAATACGGCTATGTAGGGACATATAAAGGCACTAGTGGCACGACTTATAGAGTGTTTTTTGAAAATCGCAATGATTGCGACTATTGACTTTCGCAATAAGTCGTAGCAACTCTTTGCCTACTCGTCATTGAGTGCAAAATGCTTGTCATACCAACTTGTTTTTGGTATACTGACTTGTATTGTTTTACTGAACACTCTTTTTGTCATACTGAGCGCAGCGAAGTATCCACAAATTCAAAGCGTATTTTAAATTCTTTGGATTTTTCGCTAACGCTCAAAATGACAAAATCCGCCGTCATTGCACGCTTTGCAAATTCAAAGCGTGCTTTTGTCCGTCATTACCAAGCAAAGCATAAAAACACTTCTAATCGTCATTGCGAGCAAGGCATAGCCTTGCGTGGCAATCCACGAATTCAAAAACAAACCCTTTTCAAACCCTTGCTTTTTCTTAACCTAATCATTATAAGTTGCTTTTAGCGTTGATTTTCTTAATCTATGATTTTTAACCTATTGTTGTAAGTTGATTTCACCCTTGACTTTTTTCTTAATCTAATCCTTAGATTCTTTATATTTGTCATACTGAGCGCAGCGAAGTATCCAAAAATTCTTTACATTGTCATACTGAGGCGTTAGCCGAAGTATCCATAAATTTAAAGCGTGTATTAAATTCTTTGGATTTTTCGCTTTGTGCTAACGCACTCCGCTCAAAATGACGAAATCTGCCGTCATTGCACGCTTTGCAAATTCTCACAAGGACAGCGGCAAAAGCGCAATTTTTCTTTTAAAATTTGCTCGCAACTAGCGAGCAAAAAGCGCAAATTCTTTTAAAACCGCACTCGCAAAGACAGCTTATAAAGCAAATTCACAAGGCTTTGCGCTAGATTACTGCGCAAATTTTGTCAAATTTGCGTTTAGCCCTTTGCTTTTTCCATTCTTTTGCGTTGCGTTGGGTCAAGGTAGCGTTTGCGCACGCGCACGCTTTGCGGGGTTACCTCGACTAGCTCGTCCTCTTCTATCCACTCCAAAGCCCGCTCTAAACTCAGTTTGCGCGGTGGCACGAGTTTTATGGCTTCATCGCTTCCGCTGGCACGGACATTTGTGAGATTTTTGCCCTTTATGGGATTGACATCAAGGTCGTTTGGACGACTATGCTCGCCGATAATCATTCCCACATAGACTTTTGTCTGCGGTTCGATGAAAAGCACGCCCCTATCTTGCAGGTTAAAAAGCGAGTAGCCAAGCGCAACGCCGTTTTCCATACTGATTAAAGCCCCATTTCCACGCTTTTCAACCCCACCGCTAAAAGGGCGAAACTCCAAAAAGCTGTGGTTCATCACGCCTTCGCCTTTGGTGTCGGTTAAAAACTGCGAGCGAAAGCCGATAAGCCCGCGTGCTGGGATTTCAAATTCAAGTCGCGTTTGCCCGTCCCCTGTGGGCGACATATTTTTCATTTCAGCCTTGCGTTTGCCGAGCTTTTCTATAACCGCACCGCTGAATTCATCTGGCACATCGATAACTAAATGCTCAAAAGGCTCTGTTTTTACGCCGTTTTCGTTTTTTACGATGACCTCAGGGCGTCCCATACAAAACTCAAAGCCCTCGCGGCGCATATTTTCAGCTAAAATGGTGATTTGCAGCTCCCCGCGCCCGCTCACCTTAAATTTGCCCTCGCCATTTGGCTCAAATTTCATCGCAATGTTCGTTTTCATCTCGCTTTCAAGGCGTTCGGCGATTTTGTTGCTCGTTACGCTCTTGCCCTCAGTGCCAGCAAGGGGTCCGTCATTGACAGAAAAAACTATGCTTAAAGTCGGCTCTTCGATGTGCAGCGGGTCAAGCGGCATAGGATTTGCGCTATCTACGATACTATCACCCACATCAAGTGCTTCAAAGCCCGCAATCGCCACTATATCTCCCACAAAGGCTTCATCAATGTCCGTTTTTTCAAGCCCCATAAAGCCGATGAGCTTTGAAATGCGCCCATTTACCTTTGTGCCATCAGCCTTAGCAAGCGTTACGCTTTCATTTTTCTTTACCTTGCCGTTAAAAATTCGCGCGATGCCGATTTTACCGACAAAATTATCATAGCCTAGCGTGAAAACCTGCAACTGCAAGGGGTTTTCCACGCTGCCACTTGGAGCTGGCACACGCTCTAAAATCGTCTCAAAAAGCGGCTGCATATCCTTGCTTTCATCGTTTAAATCAAGCTTTGCGTAGCCATTTTTTGCCGCTGCATACACTATGGCAAAGTCTAGCTGCTCGTCATTTGCGCCCAAAGCCACAAACAAATCAAAGATTTCATTCACCACGCGGTCTGGTTCGGCGGCGGGTTTGTCGATTTTGTTGATGATGACAATGGGGCGAAGTCCTAGTGTAAGGGCTTTTTTCACCACAAATTTGGTTTGAGGCATTACGCCTTCTTGCGCATCGACAAGCAAAAGCACGCCATCGACCATTTTTAGCACTCGTTCAACCTCTCCGCCAAAATCAGCGTGTCCGGGCGTGTCGATGATATTGATTTTTGTGCCTTTATAATTTATCGCGGTGTTCTTTGAAAGTATGGTGATACCGCGTTCTTTTTCTATGTCGTTGCTGTCCATTACGCGCTCAGCAATTTGCTCGCGCTCGCTAAAAGTGCCTGATTGCTTTAAAAGCTCATCAACCATAGTGGTTTTGCCGTGATCCACGTGGGCGATAACGGCGATATTTCGTATGTTTTGCAAGGTTTTCTCCGTAAATTTTTGTCATAAAAAAGGCGTATTATAGCAAAAAATTTGAAATTTGCTAGGGTTTTTTGCGCTTTTTGCGGTGTAAATTTGCGTGAAATTTAGCAAAATTGAAGCGGATTTAAGCAAAATGCTTGTTTTTTTTAAAAAATTCAATTTAACTCTTTTCTCAAAAAAGTCGCTTTGTTGAGTATAAATTTTTACTAAAATCGTCATCGCAAGAGTTTGCAAAGCAAAGCGTGCAAATTTTTGACAATCCATAAATTTAAGGCGTATTTTAAAATTTTTATGGATTTTTCGCTTTCTAGCGAAAGCTCAAAATGACAAAGGTTTGAGATTTTTCAAAAATTCCAAAATCCAAACAAATTTCCAAGAAAATTCAAAAAATTCAAGCAAAATTTTAAACAAATTTAAATTCGCCCAAAAATTTCTCCAAAAATTCCAAAATCCAAAAAAATCTCCAAAAAATTCAAAAATTTCCCTAAAAATTCAAATTTTTTCAACAAATTTTAAAATTTCCAAACAAATTTAAAATCTCCCCCAAATTTTGAAAAAATTAAACAAAATCCAAAAAATTCCAAGAAAATTCAAAAAATTCCAAAAAAAATTTCCCAAAAAATTTAAAAATTTAAAAAATTCAAAACTCCTCAAAAATTTTTTCAAATTTTCTTAAAACTTTACAAATTTTTCAAAACTTTCGTGCAAATTTTAGCATTTTTTCTTAAATCATCTTTAAATTTACCCAAAATTCCAAAAATCAAGACCCCCCCCCCCATCAGCACGAGCAAAGCTACATTTCATCGTAGTTTGAGCTTTGTTTTTGTAGGCGAGTTTAGCACAAATTTAGCGAATTTTTGCAAGAATTTCTAAATTTTTGACGCATTTTCTTAAATTTATGTTAAAATATGCTGTTTTTGGTTTTTAGGATTAAATCAGGTTGATTTAGTTGAGTCAAACGGGCTTGCAAAGCCTTTGTTGTCAGCATTTGCGAGAGTTTAAAGCAAGGTTGCGACCAGCAAAAAAGGCTTGCCAAGTGTCAAGCAAGTTTCGCCAAAGCTTAAAGCAAACAAGACTTGCAAAGTGTCAAAGCAAGTTTCGCCAAAGCTTAAAGCAAAAGTTGGAACGAAATTTGCTAGCAGACACATACCTAGCCCATAAAGGCTAACGAACGGCAAACGGATGAGCCACTCTCATTTATCCGCCTTGTCAGCGTCATCGAGGACAGCCAGACAAGACGAGTTGAGCGCAGTCCCAGCGCAGCAGTTCAGCCTAAAAGCTAGATTTGTCGGAGTAGGGCGCGCGCGTTAGATTGTCAGCGAGCCTTACCAACCACGGCGAAACGAATTCGCCTATTTTACGAAAGGATATACGATGAAAAGACTACTTCTCATCATCACACTTGTGCTTTTTAGCGCAGGTTTCATCACTGAGGCGTTTGCAGCACCAGCACGGGGGGGGGGCTGCTACTAAGCGCACCGCCAAAAAGGCTACCACAGCCAAAAAAAGAGTTGCGACCAAAAAGGTAGCCAAGCAGCGCACTCAGCGCGCACCATTAGAAGCAGTGAGCAAACTCACTGAATTCCAGCAAGATTTCCAAGCCAAAGAAGCGAAAAAGCGTGGCAAAGAGCAGCAGTTAGGGCTTATGCCTAGTGAGATAAACATTCTCAACCACAATGTCTTCCACGCCGATGCCGCCGCCATTCGCGGTGCGAGAGAGACAGAGCAAGCCTTGCGCTACTTGCCTTTCGTTACCGTCATCAACACAGCGGGCTTTGGCTACAACTTCGACATTCGCGGACAAGGGCGTTTAAGCTCCAACGGCGTGAAAATGTTTATCAACGGCGTTCCCGTTACGCCTGTGGATAGCTACTTTCAGCCTATGCCCATCCACACCCTTATCCCAACCAACATTCAAGAGATAGAAGTCTTCCCCGGTAGCGGTGCAGTGCTTTACGGCTCAGGCACCAAAGGCGGCACGATAAATATCATCACAAGTAAGCGACAAAACCCTTACTTCCTAGTAGGCGGCGGCTATGTCAATACCACAGCGAGCAAGGGCAACAGCTTCAACGCCTTTGCGCAAGCGGCTGAGAATTTAGGGCGTGATTTAAAAGTCAATGCAGCCCTTGCCGCTAGCGTTTTAGGCGGACCGCGCACTGATGACAGCTTACTTGCTGCACAAGCCACACTCGGGGCTGAGTATAAAATGGGCGTAGGACAAGCCATCAGCTTTGACGCTGATGCTTACTATGGCAAGGTAAAAACCACTCCCTACAACTCACTTTTGGATTTTACAAACATAAACGAGTTTATGCGCAGCACGCTTTCTTTGCCCGGACAAAGCTTGCAAGGCTATGCCGCGCAATCACCTTATGAGGAAAACCGCTATATGTGTTTAGCAGGTATGGGTGGCTGTGCCTTTGGCACAAACGATTTCGAGCCTACCGATGAGGACAGAGCGACTCCGGGCTATGGCACCATAGACACGACTCAAATCCGCGCCACAGCGAAAATCAACTATTTCAGCCAGCTTGCCCGCAGACTTGAATTCAACGCCGCAGGCTTTGCGGACTTTGGCAGCAAAAAGTATAACGAGCATAAAATGAACACTCCATTTTTCGTGCTTGGTTATGTCGACCCCAAAGACCTTAACTATGGACCAAACGGCACGCCTTTGCCTGCACTCAAAAATGACGGCAACCGCACGCCTACACACTGGAACAAAGGCTACAACTGGTTTTTACCCCGTGTAACTCACCCTTATCGTGTGATAAATTCGGGTTGGACGACTCCGCCCGCCGTTGTTGGAAACACGCCACTTGCCGAAAATGTCCTTGTGCCTGAAACAGGACCTGTTATCAAAAGCTACACCGATATGCAAGGCAATGTCATCGAAGCAGACGGCGAGCGTGCCGACTGGCAGCTCATCGACCAAAGCGGTTCTAAATTTGATGAGTATAAATTCGGTGTCAAACCACGCATCGACTGGCGACACCAAAACGGCTTGTTTGTCTTTGGTATTGACTTTTCGTATGAAATGAGCAAGAGAAATTCAAAGACTTATTTAAGGCAAGCCATCGCGGACGGCTCAGCAATGGGCGGTGTCAAGGGTTACAATAACAACTATCCAGGCACTGACTTGCGCTATGGTTCAGCGAGCTTTTCAAGCCTTATGGCAAATATCGAGGACAAAACCGACATCAATGTCCTTACCACAGGTGTGTATTTCTTAGAGCGTTACGATATGAGCCGTGAGCTATCACTTGGCGTAGGCGCACGCTATGAGATGAAAAACTACAATGTCAAAGTCAAAGATACCTTTGAGGGCAAAAAACTTGCCTTTAAGGACTTGAATGCAGACGGCACATACTGCAATGGAAACGCAAACTGCCCCGACTTTGTGGATTATGACAGCGGCACCGTGCTACAAACCACAAACAAGGCTGGCGAAAACAACCCAGACGGCATAGCCACACACGAGGCAGATGGGGATTACAGCAAAAACCACGACAACTTCACCTTTGAGCTAGCCCCCGTTTATCGCTACTCAGGCACAGGACTCATCTACGCAAGAGGCGAGCTAGGCTACAACGCACCGCCTGCTTGGGCTATGCTTCGTCGTATCGGTATAGTGTGGGGCGCGACTAATACAAGGGATAACTGGCAACAAATGTCAAGATGGGACGCGCAAAATCAAAATGTCCAACAACTACCAGCCGCTTCGCCTTTTGGTAAGGTGCTTGAATTTGACTTTGACTTTGAAAACACCGACCTTAAAAACGAAATCTACTACACCGCTGAGCTTGGCTGGAAAGAAACCATCGGCAGACGCATAGTGCCTTTGGGGCTTATGGACATCGACATAACAGGCATTATGCTAAGCGCAAGCGTCTTTTACACAGGCAGTCAAAACGAATTTTACTTTGAGGGCGACACTTGGAGTGGTATGACCTTTGGCAACTACAAACAATCACGCCGCATAGGCGCAGAAGTAGCAGCCGAGCAGTATCTTTTCGGTGGGCTTATCGGCTTTAATGAGTCTTTTACCTACCTAAAAGCACAGCAAAAAGACGCTACGATAGGCTGGGCGGCTATACCCTACACTTATGACTGGAAAGCCACGCTTGGAGCAGCTGTGGATATAAGCGGTTATTTGGAAGTAGTCGATGTGGGCGTAAGCGTTTGGCTACAAAATTCAATCTACGGCAACCAAAACATTTACTCTACAAGGATAAATGTTATCCCTGGCAAATTAGACGCGACGAACGCTGAAACTAATACCCCTGCGCCTATCTTTGTAACCCAAAGAGAAGAGAAAAAACTCAACCCTTATCTAGTGAGCGACTTTGGCTTGACTGTGAATATAAACAAAGGTATGGGAACGGTAACAGCGGGTGTAAAAAATGTTTTCAACACCTTTTACTATGACTACTACAACAACGACCGCAGCGCCGTAGTCAATGAAAACCGCTATGTCATCGGACGCGGACGCACCGTCTTCGTCGAAGGAACTTTTAAATACTAAAAGTTTGCTTTCGCTTGTCAGACGACTTTGCGGACAAACAAAAAAGGCGAGAACACTCTCGCCTTTACGAAAGCAACTTTTTTAAATACCAAAAGTTTGCTTTCGCTTTAAAAGAAACCCTTAAACACTAGGGTTTCTTTGCCGTCATTGCGAGCAAATTTTGCAAAAATTTGCGTAGCAATCCACAAAAGACTGAGAGAATAATCTCTCAATCTTTTTTTATGCCTTAAAATCCTTGTCATACTGAGCGCAGCGAAGTATCCACAAAATCAAAGTGCGGATTGCACCTTTAAGCGTGATTTTTTACCTTAAATTCAAAGCGTGCCTTAAATTCTGTGGATATTTCGCTAACGCTCAATATGACAATATGGATTTTTCGCTACACTCAAAATGACAAAAACCTTGTCATACTTTTATAAATTGTCATACTGAGCCTTTGGCGAAGTATCTATAAATTCAAAGTGTGTCTTAAATTCTGTGGATATTTCACTAACGCTCAATATAACAAGCGGTGTGGATTTTTCGCTACGCACAAAATGACAAGGGTTTTTAGCATTTAAGCGTGATAAATTTACAATGTGTAATTAAATTTAAGACAAAATTTGAAATTAAGGCAAAAAATTTAAATTTAAAGTAAAAGTTGAATTTAAGACGAAAATCTCGAATTTAAAATAAAATTTAAGGCAAAAAGCTTCAAAATTTAAGACAAAACTTTAAATTTAAAGCAAAAAATTTTGATTTTAAGGTGCGTTTGGATTATTTGTCAAACAAGGCGTTGAATTTGTCGATGAAATCAAGCGGGTCAACCTGCGTGCCGCCAGCGATGATACCAAAGTGCAAGTGCGCTCCCGTTACGCGCCCGCTGTCTCCGCTCAAAGCGATGATTTGCCCTTTTTTCACCCTTTGCCCGACTTTAACTTTGAGCTTTGACAGATGATAATACTGCGAAAAGATTTTGTAGCCGTGGTCGATGACGACAGAGCCACCAGCATAGTATCTGTCCTTTGCGATGCGCACTATGCCGTCATTTGCGGCTAGCACGGGCGTGCCAACGGCAGCGCGAAAGTCCGTCCCGCTGTGATAGCTCATCAAAGAGCCGTTAAACACGCGTGCCGTGCCAAAAGCGCTTGTGATGATGGAATTTATCGGCAGGATAAATTTGCCCTCAAACAAAGCCTTGTTCGTGTAGGTAGCGTAAGTCGCGCGGGCTTCTTTCAGCTCTGCTTGTATGCGCGCAAGCACTTCTTTGGGCGGTGTTACCTTGCTTTGCGCCACTTGCAAAAGCTCTTGTTTATACGCCCCATCATCGCCCAAAAGGTCGTATTGTAGCCTTTTGCCGTCCTTATACAAAGCCACGATATGCGCTTGCTGAATGGGCTGCTTGTAGGCTGAACCAAAAATCAAAATAACCTTGTTGTCATTGTCAGGGTGAGTGAAAAATTTTTCTTTTTTTTCTTGCTTTTGCGTGTTGCTTTGGGACTTTATGCTCTCCAAACCTTGCCTATTAAACTCCAAAAACAGCACCTGCCCCTTGCTGATACTTAAATTTTGCTCTTGGGTGGCGTTTTCATCGGCATTTGCTTGCGTTGTGGCTTGGGTTACACCGCCTTTGCTTTGGCTTGTGTCGGTGTTTGCTGAATTTTGGGCTGAATTTATGGCGTTTTGCTCGGCAAAAATGAGCGCAAAACACAGGCAAAGTCCTAAAAATACTCTTTTCATAAGCTCACTTCCTTAATGTCCGCCACGCTTAAAAATGCCTTATAAATCTCATAAACAAGGGCTTGGCGGTTGGTTTTTAGTCTTTCATCTTTGACATTTATCATCACCTTGTCAAAAAAGTCGTCAATCTCGGGCTTTAAAGCAAACAAAGCCCTTAAAAGCTCGCTTGGCTTGGCGTTTGGCTCGCATTTTTTAAAGGCTTTGTAAAGTGCCTTTTCTTGCTGAGTTTCAAATAAATTTTCATCAACGCCCACAGACACCTTTACAGCGATATTTGCAAGCCTTTTAAAAGTGCTAAAATTCTCGCTAAAATCATCTTTTTTACTCAAAGCAATCAAAGCCTTTATACTCTCATCAATATGCACCAAATCAGCATTTTGCGACATTAAAACGGCTTTGATGAACGAAGAGTTAGCATTATAAAGCATATCAAGTCTTTCAAAGATAAAATTTTCAAGGCTTTGCAAATCAAATTTTTTGTAATTTGGCGCAAGTTTGTTTAAAAGTTCGCGCAAGTTGAATTTAACGCCTAAATTTAGAGCTATTTTAATCACTCCATTTGCCGCACGCCTCAAAGCATAGGGGTCTTTCGTGCCGCTTGGTATTTTATTTACCGAAAAAAGCCCCATTAGCGTGTCAAGTTTGTTCGCTAGCGCCACGATACTTGAAAATTCATTGCTTGGCAAAGCCCCATTTTCAGCCTTTGGCAAATACTGCTCCCTTATGGCAAGGCTGATTTTATCGCTAAATCCTTGCGCTTTGGCGTAGTAACTTCCCATAATGCCTTGTAGTTCTGTAAATTCATACACCATACTTGTGAGTAAATCAGCCTTTGCGTAGTGTATAGCCTGTGAAATGTCGCTAAATTCAGCGTTTTGATAAAGCTCGCAAAGTGCCTTTGCCGCTGCTTTTTCGCGCTCTGCTTTGTCTTTAAGCGTGCCTAAACCCTCTAAATAAAGCACTCCCGCAAGTTTTTCAGGCTGCAAGCCGCTTTTTAAGTCGTTTTGCCAGAAAAACATTGCGTCTTTTAGCCTTGCACGCAACACGCGCTCGTTGCCGTTGATGATTTGAGCGTAGTTTTCGCACACCGCATTTGCCACGACTATGAAATGATTTGCCAGCTTTTCGCCCTTAAAAACGCCAAAATATCGCTGATTGTCGCGCATTGAGCTGATGATAACCTCGCTTGGAATTTGCAAAAACTCGCTTTCAAAGCTGCCTAAAAGGGCTTTTGGATACTCAGTTATAGCTACAACTTCGTCTAAAAGCTCGTTGTCCTCGCTGATTGAAACGCCGTTTTTAGCCTCAATGTCCTTAAATTCGGCTAAAATTTTCTCTCGCCTTTTGTTTTGATTTAAGATGACAAAGTTTTTTTCTAAAAGTTCAAAATACCCGCTAATGTCCTTAAATTCGCACAAATCATAGCTCACACTGCGGTGGATAAAGGTTTTTTTGGCACTTTTTACGCCATAGCTTTGAAAACTCACCAGCTCATCACCCAGCACGCACACTAGCGAGCGAATGGCGCGGATAAACTCGAATTCTCCGTCTCCCCAGCGCATACTCTTGCCAAAATTTAGGCTTTTGAGCCACTTTTCTATCATTTTAGGCAAAAGCTCAGCACTTTTTTGCCCAGCGCACTTTTGCTGATGATAAAGCACTTCCTTGCCTTTGATTTGCTTAAATTCAAGCTCTTTTTCGCTGATACCAGCCTTTTGTAAAAAGCTCTGCCCAGCAGCCGTGAGTTTGCCGTCTTTGTAGGCTATGTCCTTTGGAGCGCCGATGAATTCAGTGGTGCTGTCATCTTGCCTGTCGCTAAATGCTTCGTGCAAGAGTGTTAGGCGTCTTGGAGTGTAGTAAAATTCAAACTCGCTTTGCAAATGATACTCATCAAGCACCCTTTGCCACTTACTTTGGATATTATCAAGTTCTTTAAGTAAAGGCACGGCAGGTAACTCTTCAACACCGATTTCTATAAGCAGTCTTTTTTTCATCATCTTCTTTCATTTTACAAAATCAACGCCGTATTTTACCCTAAATTTCTTTCAAAAGGGTTTCAAATTTAAGATTTTGCCTTGTGAAAAATATCTTTTTGAATTTTTTGTGAAATTTAAGCTTTTTTTAAGCTTAAAAAAGATACAATGCGTGTTTTATTTTAAAGAAAGGACAAATGATGAGTGTGAATTTCAAGCACGGTTTGGCAAGATTTGGTGCGGATTTGGCTGTGGTGGATTTGGCGAATTTTCATTTAAATGTAAATTCAAGCAAAAATTTGCAAGCAAATTCAGCAAGCGTAAATTTCAGCGTAAATTTTGGCAAAAATTCACAAGTATCAAGTGCGAATTCAGCTGTATTTGCAAATTCTGTTCTTTTTTCTATGATGATGCACACGCTTGTGTGCTAGTGTTTTCTTTTCCCAAAAATTCAAGTTAGACGAAGTAAAGCTAAAAAGGCTTTTGGTGTTTTGCCTTGCGGTTTAAAGGCAAAATCAAAGTTGCAAAATGTTAAATTCATCGCAAAGGTAAGGTTAAATTTACCAAAAGCGGATTAAAAAAGTGGATTTAAATTTTGCAAAGTGAGTTTAAATCTTATAAAATCGCAAGCAAAAATTTGCAAGATAAGATTTAAATTCAAAGGCAAATTGTCGCAAAGGGCGAGAATTTAAGCCTTTGTTTGGAATTTTGCGAAAGTTAAAGCATAAATTTAACTTTAAAATTCAAAACAAAGGGCTGAATTTCAAGCCTTTACAAAGGCAGTTTGCAAGCAAAAAGGACGAAAATGAGTCAAAAACAAATTTCTTTCAACGCCTTTGAGATGAACTGCATCTCGCATTTAAGCCCGGGGCTTTGGCGTTACCCAAATGATAGGGCTTTGGAGTATAAGAGCATTGAGTATTGGCAAGATATAGCCAAAATCGCAGAAAAAGGGCTGTTTGATGCCGTTTTTATCGCCGATGTGCTGGGAATTTATGATTTGTATGGCGGCAGTGATGAGGCGGCTTTAAGGACGGCTTTGCAAGTGCCTGTGAATGACCCGCTTTCCCTAGCCGTGGTAGGAGCAGCGGTTACGCAAAATATAGGCTTTGGAATCACAGCTGGTGTGCCTTTTGAGCATCCTTTTCCTTTTGCACGCAGGCTCAGCACGCTTGACCATCTCACCAAAGGGCGCGTGGGCTGGAATATCGTTACGGGCTATTTGCCAAGCGCAAACAAAAATATGGGTGCGCGAGAACTCCCGCACGATGAGCGATACGAGCTAGCCGATGAGTATATGGAGGTTATTTACAAGCTTTTGGAGGGCAGTTGGGAGGATAGTGCGGTGATTTTGGATAAAGCCACAGGCGATTTTGCCGACCCAAGCAAAATTCATCACATAGGACACAAAGGCAAATACTTTGATGTCAGTGGCATTCATCTGTGCGAACCAAGCATTCAGCGCACGCCTGTGCTGTTTCAAGCTGGAAATTCCGTGCGTGGTAGGGAGTTTGCAGCCAAGCACGCAGAAGCTATTTTCATCGCTCCGCCTACAAAAGAGTATGCAAAAACCGCTGTAAAGCAAGTGCGCGAAGCACTTGTAAAGGCTGGGCGCAGTCCGTATAGTGCTAAAATTTATGTGCTGGCTACCATTGTTACTGATGAAAACGAGAATTTAGCGCAGGCAAAGTATAAGGATTTGCTCAAATACGCTAGCACGGACGGGGCTTTGGTGATAAATTCAGGCTGGTTGGGGACGGATTTGAGTAAATTTGCCCTTGACGCACCGCTTGATAACATACAAAGCAACGCTATAAGGGCGCAAGTGGAGGCTTTGAGTAATTCTAAAACCCCGCAAGGCGAAACTTGGACTTTAAGGGATTTAATCAAACTCACAGGCATAGGCTGTCAAGGACCTAAAATCGTAGGAAGCCCCGAAAAAGTCGCTGACATTTTGCAAGAATTTGTTGAATTTAGCGATGCAGACGGCTTTAATCTTGCCTATGCTAGCACGCCCGCAAGTTTTGAAGATGTGGTGAATTTCATCGTTCCACAACTGCAAAAGCGGGGCGTTTATAAAAACGAATACGCCAAAGGCTCGTTAAGACAAAAGCTCTTTGGCAAGGGCGACCGCCTAAATAGCGAGCATATAGGCTCGACTTACCGAGTGGGTGGGGTAAATTCCACAGCAAGGCAAAGGGGGTAAGATGCTGTATAATGACTTAGAGCAGGGCATTTACATTTTGCACGAAAACGAGGAGTGGCTGCCGCCATTTCGCGAGGCTTTTGCGCGTGCTGGGCTGAATTTTGGGGAGATTGATTTAAGCAAGGGCGCGATAAATTTAGACAAAGAGCCACCAAAGGGCGTTTTTTGGAGCAGAATGTCCGCTTCTTCGCACACTCGCGGACACGCCTTTGCTAAGGATTATGCGCGCGCTATTTTTGCGTGGCTGGCTCGTTATAATAGGCGCATTGTCAATCCTTTGAGCGTTTTGGAGCTAGAAGTAAGCAAGGTAGCGCAGTATTTAGCCTTAAATTCAGCGGGCTTTCGCACGCCCAAAACCTTAGCCGCCTTTGGTAAGGCTGATTTGCGCGAACTTGCACGAAACTTGCAAACGCCTTTTATCATAAAGCACAATCAAGGCGGAAAGGGGCTTGGCGTGAGGCTTTTTGAAAGTTTTGCTGAGTTTGAAAAATGCCTAAATTCAAGCGAATTTGAGCAAAGTGCTGATGGCATTTATTTGGCGCAAGAGTATGTAAAGAGCAAAGCCCCTTTCATCACGCGCATAGAGTTTATAGCGGGTAAATTTCACTACGCTGTGCGTGTGGATACGAGCGATGGAGGCTTTGAGCTTTGTCCTGCTGAGGCTTGCGAGATAGAACGAAAGCCAAAATTAGCCGCCGCCGCTTGTGATATAGGGGCGAAATTCAGCTTGCGCGATGAGATTAAGGCTGAATTTCCGCTTGTTAAAAAGCTAGAAAACTTTTTGCAAGCTCACAAAATCGAAATAGCAGGAGTTGAGTTCATCGAAAATTCACAAAATGAACTCGTGGTTTATGACATAAACACCAACACAAACTACAACAAAACCCTTGAAGATGCACTTCGCGCACAGGGCTTGCAAGGTGCAGCAGATAGGGTAGTGGAGTTTTTAAATGCTGAATTTCAAAAGGAGGTCAAATGAAATTTGCGTATTGGAGTCCCGTTTTTGGGAGCTGGTTAAGAAATGTTGATGATGATAGCACGAAATGCTCGTGGGATTATATCAAAGAGTTGGCTTTGGAGGCTGAGGATTTGGGCTATGCGCTCACTCTTGTGCCAGAGCTTTACCTAAACGACATAAAAGGGCATAAAGCCCCTTGTTTAGACGCTTGGGCGGTGGCAACGGCTTTGGCAGCTTGCACGAAAAAAATCGAAATTCTAGCAGCCTTGCGCCCACAATACCATCAAGTAGCGCTCACAGCAAAGGAGTTAAGCACGCTGGCTCAAATTTCAAACTGCCGTTTTAGCGTGAATTTAGTGTCGGCTTGGTGGGAAGAAGAAGCAAGGCAGTATGGCATAAAATTTGACGCACACGATGAAAGATACGAGCTTTTAAGCGAGTATGCGGCGGTGCTGAAAGGCTTTTGGAGCAAGAGTCCTTTTTCTCACAAGGGTAAAATCTATGAATTTAAGGACTCATTTAACGAGCCAAAGCCCGCAAAAGCCCCGTTTATCTACGCTGGCGGAGAGAGCGAAAAGGGTAGGGCGGCTATAACTGAATTTGCGGACTTTTACTTAATGCACGGAGGCACACCGCAAGAAATAGCCGAGAAAATCGCCGATATGAAAGAGCGCAAAAAGCGTGCAGGACTTGGCGAATTTAAGGGCTTTGGAATGGCTGCTTATGTGATTTTAAGAGACACAGAAGAAGAAGCAAAACGCGAATTTGAGCGCATTATCAACATAAAAGACGAGAGTGCTTATAAAAATTCTTATGATGATTTTACGGGCAACTCGAATTTAGATGTTGAGATAAGCAAAGAAGAATACAGCGTTTCAAACCGCGGACTTCGTCCAAGACTCATAGGCACCGCCGAACAAATCGCGGAAAAGGTAAAAGAGTATGAAAAAGCTGGGCTTAATCTCATTATCATACAATGTGCAAATATGAAAGAAGAGTTAAGAGACATTGCTACCAAGCTTTTTCCGCTCTTAAAATAAAAATTTTCATTAAAGGCTTACCAAATTTAAGCCTTTAATGCTATAATTTTAATTTTGAAAGGACAAAAATGCAAAATTCAGTGATTGCTTACCCAAGAATAGGCGCTTTAAGGGAGCTTAAATTCGCCATTGAGAAGTATTTTAAGAAAGAAAGCTCAAAAGATGAGCTTTTCCACACAGCAAAAGAGTTGCGCAAAGTGCATTGGCAAGTGCAAAAGAACGCTCAGATAGACTTTATCTCGTGCAATGACTTTTCATTTTATGATAATGTCTTAGACACAGCCGCGCTTTTTAATGTCGTGGCTAAACGCTACAAGGCTTTGAATTTAGAGCCTTTGGACGAGTATTTTGCGATGGCAAGGGGTTATCAGGGCGCAAACGGCGACACCACAGCTTTGGCGATGAAAAAGTGGTTTAATACAAACTACCATTATCTCGTGCCAGAGTGCGATGATGCCACGCTTATCAAGCTTAATGCCACAAAGATTTTAAGCGAATACGATGAGGCAAAGGCTTTGGGTATAGAGCCAAAAGTAGCACTTACGGGGCTTTTTACCTTTTACAAGCTCATAAATTTCGCTGATGAGGCGACTAAAACGCAGGCAAAGGCTAAACTCATCGAAGCTTACGGGCTTTTGCTTGACACGCTCAATCAAAAAGGCGTAAAATGGGTGCAGTTTGACGAGCCTTATTTGGTTTATGATTTGAGCGCAAGTGATATCGCGCTTTTTAAAGAGATTTACACCGCTGTGCTTGCTCAAAAAGCAGGGCTTAAAATTTTAGTGCAAACTTATTTTGGCGATGTGCGCGACATTTATGAAACCTTGTGTAGCTTAAATTTTGACGGCATAGGGCTTGATTTCATCGAGGGTAAAGAGAGTTTAAATCTCATCAAAAAGGGCTATTTAGCTGATAAGTTGCTTTTTGCTGGGCTTGTAAATGGCAAAAATATCTACAAAAACAACTACGCTAAAACGCTTAATTTGCTTGGCGAAATTCAAAAATTCGCTAAAAATGTGGTGCTAAATACGAGCTGTTCTTTGCTGCATAGCCCTTACACCATAAAAAACGAGCAAAAATTAGACAAAAAATACCTTGCTCATTTTGCCTTTGCCGAGCAAAAATTAGATGAGTTAAGAGAGCTTAAAGAAATCGCTCAAAGTGCGAATTACAAGGACAATGTGCTTTATAAAAACAATGTCGCTTTGTTTGAAAACAAGCCAAATCGCGACAACAAAAAGGTGCAAGAAAGAGTGGAGAATTTGCAGGATAAAGACTACAAACGCTTGCCTGAATTCAAAGAAAGGCAAAAAATTCAAAAAGAAGTGCTAAATTTACCGCTTTTGCCAACCACAACCATAGGTTCGTTTCCCCAAACGCCCGATGTTAGAAGCAACCGCCTTGCCTTTAAACAAGCTAAAATCAACGCCGCTCAATACACTGAATTTAATCAAGTCAAAATCAAAGAGTGCATAAAACTGCAAGAAGAAATCGGGCTTGATGTGCTAGTGCACGGCGAATTTGAGCGTAATGATATGGTGGAGTATTTTGGCGAGAGCTTGGAGGGCTTTTTATTTACGCAAAATGGCTGGGTGCAAAGCTACGGCACAAGGTGCGTAAAGCCACCTGTGGTGTGGGGAGATGTCGCACGCACAAAGCCTATGACGGTTTCGTGGAGTGAATTTGCCCAAAAACAAAGCGATAAAATCGTAAAAGGAATGCTTACAGGACCTGTAACGATTTTGAATTGGAGTTTTCCGCGCGAGGATATAAGTTTGCGCGAAAGCACGCTGCAAATTGCCTTAGCGATACGCGATGAGGTGCTAGACCTTGAAAAAGCGGGCATTAAAATCGTGCAGATTGATGAGGCTGCCTTGCGCGAGAAGTTGCCTTTGAGGAAGAGTGATTGGCATAGTGAGTATTTAAGCTGGGCGATTCCAGCCTTTAATCTCGTGCATAGCGGCGTTAGAGCGGACACGCAAATTCATACGCATATGTGTTATAGCGAATTTAACGACATTATCAAAGAAATTGATGCTATGGATGCTGATGTCATCAGCTTTGAGGCGAGCCGTTCAAATTTAGAATTGCTTGATGCCTTAAAGGCGGCAAAGTTTCAAACCGAAGTGGGACCGGGCGTTTATGACATTCACAGCCCGCGCGTGCCGAGTGTAAGTGAGCTTGAAAGCACTATACGCAAGATTTTAGACAAGTTGCCAAAGGAGCAAATTTGGATAAATCCTGATTGTGGGCTTAAAACAAGAGGCTACAAAGAAGTGGTTGAAAGCCTTAAAAATATGGTTGAAGCCACCAAAAACGCGCGAAAAAGCCTGTAAATTTAGGCTTTTAGCACAAAAGGGCGAGTATGCAAGGCAAACAGAGCTTTTCTTTTGAGATTTTTCCGCCACGAAAAGATGACGGCATAGAAAAAATTTACACCACGCTTGCCGAGCTTGCGCCCTTGCGCCCAAATTTCATCAGCGTAACATTTGGAGCTGGGGGCAGTGCGAATTCAAAAAGCACTCTAGACATTGCTAGCCTTGTTAAAGACAAATACGAAGTGCCAAGCATAGTGCATTTACCTTGCATTCATCAAAGCAAAGAGCAAATTTTAGGCATTTTAGACGAGTGCAAAAAGCGAAATTTAAAGAAAATCCTTGCCTTGCGTGGGGACATTGTCGAGGACAAGCCCGTGAGCAAGGACTTTAAATTCGCTAGTGATTTGGTGCGTTTTATCAAAGAAAATGGCGATTTTGAGGTGTTTGCGGCGTGTTACCCTGAAAAACACAACGAGGCAAAAAGCGTTGTGGAGGACATTCACAACCTTAAAACAAAAGTAGATAGCGGTGTAAGCACGCTTTTGACGCAACTTTTTTTCAGTAATGACGATTTCTACCGCTTTAAAGAAGCCTGCGAGCTGGCAAAGATAAGCGTGCCGATATATGCAGGCATTATGCCTGTGGCAAACAAACGCCAAGTGCTTAAAATAACGAGCATTAGTGGGGCGAAAATCCCGCCAAAATTCGCCAAAATCTTGCAAAAATACGAAAACAACGATGAAGCGATGATAAATGCGGGCATAGCTTATGCGATAGACCAAATCGTTGATTTGCTGACAAATGATGTGGCGGGCATTCATCTTTACACGATGAACAACGCTTACATAGCAAGGCGCATTTATGAAGCTGTGCATACGCTGCTGTGAGCTTAAATTCGTAAATTTTTGCAGAAAATTTCTCAAAATACAATAAAAATTCAAAGATAAACAAAGACTTAAAAACAAATTAAGCAAATTTATGCTACAATGCTATTTTCATAAATTTTTTAAGGACGAACGATGAAAAGAACTTATCAACCACATAAAACGCCTAAAAAACGCACTCACGGCTTTCGCGTGCGTATGAAAAGCAAGAATGGTCGCAAAGTCATCAACGCAAGACGCGCCAAAGGTCGAAAAAAACTTGCTGTGTGAGTTTGCCAGCATCACGGACAGCAAGGAATTTTCAAAACTTTACAAAGAGGCGAAAAAATGGTATTGCGAAGTCGCCATCATCTTTTACGCCCCTTGCAAGGACAACAAACTCGCCGTCATAGCGAGCAAAAAAGTCGGCAAGGCTGTGGTGCGAAACCGCGCCAAAAGGCTTTTGCGAGCGGTGTTTGCGCTGAATAGCTCTCGTTTAAAGAGCGGTAAATACATATTTGTGGCGCGGGCGGAGCTTTTAAACACGCCTTTTGTCAAGCTTCGCAAGAATTTAGAGTGGGGACTAGGGAAGTTACAATGCTTAAAATAGGAGCTGTGAAAGCCATAGGCATTTATCAACGCTTTTTGAGCGGGCTAAAACCGCGTTGTTGTCGTTTTTATCCGTCTTGCTCGGAGTTTGCTAGACAGAGTTTTGAGAAAAACGGCTTTTTTAGGGCATTTGTAGCGAGTTTTTTAAGGATAGCAAAGTGCAATCCTTACTCTGCGGGCGGCTTTGATTACCCAAAGGTGTCTGCAAAGCAGTTTGAGCGCACAAGGTGGCAAGCAAAGCAAGCCTTTAAGGGGCTTAAATTCTTGTATGTGCCTTGCGAAAACGGACAATGTTTCATTGTCAAAATAGTATTTTAAAGGAAAGAAAGTGAATAATAAAACTGACCCAGCGCAGCAAAGGCGAGTTATCCTTGCTGTCGTGCTTTCGTTTTTGTTTTTTATCGTGTATAGTGAATTTTTCATCGACAAAAAAATAATGAGCGAACAAAATGCAAGCCTGTCGCAAAATGCGAGTGTGGCGGATTCTAACGCAAATTTAGCTGTGAATTCAAACGCGAATTCAGCCCCAGATTTAGCGACAAATTCAAAGGCTGCTCCGCTTTCAAACGCCGATACACAAGCACCTATCACGCAAAGTGCGTATCAGCACAAAGCATTAGTCAGCATTAGTAGTGAGTATTTTAGCGCAAAGATTGATGAACTAGGGCGAATTTCAAGTTTTGTGCTAAAAGATGCCAAATTTAAGGACGAAAAGGGCGCTGATTTGGAGCTTATCGAAAACAAGGACAACAAGCCCTTGCCTTTGGAGTTGCGTTTTAGCAACCCTGCCATAAATCAAAAGGCGTTTAGCACCGCTTACAGCGTGGATTTAGACACTACAAATGAAATCAAAGTCAGCAAAAACGCCCCTTTAACGCTTACTTTAACGCAAAATTTAGGCGAATTAGTCATTCAAAAGAAACTTAAATTCTACGAGCAAGGAAACTACGAGATTGAAGTGAATTTAAGCAAGGACGAGCCTTATTTCATCAGTGCTGGCTCGCGCCCAAGCGTGAGCGTGGATAACTACACGGTGCACGGAGCGTTGATAGTCGATACAAAAGACACGGTTGAAACCTTTGAGGACGGCGATGTCGAGCAAAACGAGCAAAGAACGGCGTTTTTGCTGTCAAGTTTTGACAGGTATTATGCGGCGTTTTTTTATAATTTCGCCACGCCCTTAAATGCACTCATCACAAAAGACGCAAAAGGCGATAGTGTAGTGTATGCGAGCGCGAGCAATGCCTTTAAGGCTGGCGGCTACATAGGTGCGAAAGAATTTGACACGCTCAAAGCCATAGATACGCGCTTGGAGCGGGTTATCGAGTATGGGTGGTTCACTTTTATCGCTAAGCCTGCGTTTGCCTTTTTGAGCTGGCTTTTTGCCTACATAGGAAATTGGGGCTGGGCGATAGTGGCACTTACGCTTATTATACGGCTCATTTTGTTCCCGCTTACTTACAAGTCGATGATGTCGATGAACAAGCTCAAAGATTTAGCCCCAAAGATGACGGAGTTGCGCGAAAAATACAAAGGCGACCCGCAAAAGCTGAATTTACATATGATGGAGCTTTACAAAAAACACGGCGCAAACCCCTTTGCTGGCTGCTTGCCGATAATTTTGCAAATCCCTATTTTCTTTGCGATTTACCGCGTTTTGCAAAATGCAGTGGAGCTAAAAGCTGCGCCGTGGGCGTTGTGGATAAATGATTTGAGCGTGATGGACCCTTATTTTGTGCTGCCTATTTTGATGGGCGCGACTATGTTCGTGCAGCAGCTCATCACGCCGATGAGCATCCAAGACCCGACACAGGCGAAGATTATGAAGTTTTTGCCCGTGATTTTCACTTTCTTTTTTCTGTGGTTTCCCGCAGGACTCACGCTTTATTGGTGTGTGAATAATATCTGCTCTTTGGTGCAGCAACTTGTCATCAACAAAATGTTCGCACGAGAGCATAATAAAGGACAAAACAATGAAAATAGAAGCTAAAAATTTACAAGACGCGCTACTTGTGGCGGCATCACAGCTTGAATGCTCGGTGCTTGACTTAGAATACGAAGTGATTCAGCACCATAAAGACGGCTTTTTGGGGCTTTTTCAAAGAAATGCTATCATCGAAGCAAGGTGCAAAAAAAGAAAATTTGACAAAAAATACCCTAAAAAACGCGATTTTAGCGAAAAATACAGCTCAAATTCAAGGTATAATGACAGATACGATGAGCCATACAAGCCCCAACGCAAGGATACTCCGTCTTATGAAAAAAGCTATGAGAGCAAAAGCTACGAAAATAAGGCGTTTGATGAAAGGGCAAATCGCTATGATGACTATGAAAGCAAGTTTTCAAGCACTCAAAGAGATGAAACCCCGCAAGAAAAGGCTGAAAAACCGCGCAAGAGCTATGAAAGCTATGATAAAAGCTACGAGAAAAAGAGCTTTAACGGCGCAAAAGGCTATAAAATCAGCACAGATGACGAGCCTATCAAGCCCACACCACGCGCTAATGAAAGCGCAAAGGCGTTTCGCCCAAGTGCTGAGTCCATAAAGCAAGAGCCACAGGGCTTTGAAAACGATAAAATCTTTGGCATAAATCACAAGCAGTTTGCAAGTGATGAGCCAGATGAAGAGCAAACGCCGAGTGCGCCTTTGCCAAAAAGCAAATATGTCGTCAAAGATGATGAGATTTTCAACTCTTTTCACAAAGAAAGCGTGCCAAATCCAAAACTCTACATAGACGAAATCCGCATTCAGCTTGACAAGCTCATAAAAGCGGGCGAATTTGGGGTAAAAATCACCGAACTTAGCGTGTATGACAAGGACAGCATTTACATAAAGCTTGAAGGCGAGGACGCTGCTTTGTTAATCGGCAAAGAGGCTTACCGCTACAAAGCCCTTTCTTACTTGCTTCATAATTGGATAAACTCGCGCTACAACCTTTTAATCCGCCTTGAAATCGCGGATTTTTTACGCAATCAATCCCAGTCAATGGACTTTTATTTGCAAGGTATCATCGAGCGCGTGGAGGCTACGGGCAGGGCGCAGACAAAGCCACTTGATGGGGTTTTGGTGAAACTTGCCCTTGAAAAGTTGCGCGAACGCTTTCCAAACAAATATGTAGGCATTCGTCAAAATGACGATGATGAAAAATTCGTCATCATCAACGACTTTTTTAAGAAAGATGAATGACACTATCGTTGCCATAGCCACAGCCAACGGAGTGGGAAGCATTAGCATAGTGCGTATAAGCGGCGAAATGGCTTACGCACTTGCTTTAAAGCTCACAAAGCGTGAGAATTTAGCCATTCGCCACGCCCATCTTTGCAAACTCTACAATGGCAAGGGCGATTTTTTAGACGAAGCCATAGTGCTTTATTTTCAAGCCCCGCACAGCTTTACAGGCGAAAATGTCGTGGAATTTCAAATCCACGGCGGACTCAGCACCAGCCAAATCCTGCTTGATGAGTGCGTAAGGCTTGGCGCAAGGCTTGCAAATGCAGGCGAATTCAGCAAAAGAGCGTGTTTAAACGGCAAGATGAGCCTTTTAAAAGCCCTATCTATAAACGAACTCATCAATGCTAAATCAACCCTAGCCGCGCAAATCATCGCTAAAAATTTATCGGGCAAATTTGGCGAACTTTTGGAAAAAATCCGCACGGATTTAGTGAAAACCCTAGCTTTCGTGGAAACTTGCATTGACTATGCTGATGATGATTTGCCGCCTGACATTTTAGCGCAAACCTTAAATTTATACCAAGAAAATGCGAGAATTTTAAGGCAAATAGCTGAAATTTCAAAGAGTAAAAAAGGGCTTGTGGAGGGCTTTAAAATCGCCATTGTCGGCAAGGCAAATGTCGGCAAAAGCTCACTGCTTAATGCTATGCTAGCTAAAAACCGCGCCATAGTAAGCAACACGGCTGGCACGACAAGAGACAGAGTGGAGGACGAGCTTAAAATCGGCACGCATTTGGTGCGTATCATCGACACAGCGGGCATTAGAAAAAGCGATGATGAAGTGGAGCAAATCGGCGTGAAATTAAGTCTAGCCGCCATAGAAGAAGCTGACATCATCATCGCCGTGTTTGACAGCTCACGCCAAATGGATTTTGAGGATGAACAAATTTTTAAAGTCCTTAAAAAAAGCGACAAAAAAATCTTTTTCGTGCAAAACAAAACGGACTTAAAGGCTGAATTTCAAGCCCCAAAAGGCATAGAATTCATCAGAATCAGCACCAAAAATTCTCTTGCGCCCTTGCAAGAAAAACTTTCAAACTACCTTGACAGCTTAGATAGTGAGGATTTTATCATCACAAACGCCCTTTTAATCAAGGCTTGCGAAGAAGCAAGCAAAGCGATACAAAGGGCAAGCCAGCTTTTAAGCGAGCAGAATTTGGAGCTTTTTGCCTTTGAGTGCAACGAAGCGATAAGGCAAATCGCTAAATTCACGCACGAGTTTCAAAGTGATGAAGTGCTTGATGAAATGTTTGGAAATTTTTGCTTGGGGAAGTAGCGGCGTAAAGGCTTGCTGAAATTTTGAATTTGTAAATTTCACACCAAATTCAAAGGCTAAATTCACACTCCAAACAAAAACAAGGGATAAAATGCAAATAACAGTCTCATTAGTTATACTATAAATTCATTATAAATCAACCTTAAAGTCAAAAAAAGTTTGGTTTTAGCTGTTACAATTTGAGAGTTTTGATATTAGATAAATTTAAAGTAACGATTGCTGTTTTGAAGTGTATTTCATACACTATCAGTGATTTTCCGCCATATTCTATTGTTTCTCGGTAATCAGGTATTTTCTCGCAAAAACAATCCGCTAAATCAAAAATAGTTTTTTTACTCTTAATAGCAATTCCTTTCGCTTTTATATGCTCGTTTTCTTTTTTTGGGATTGTTGTAAAGGCAACATTTTGATTTTGTTTTATTTCTTTTACTTTGTCGTTATTTTTAAATGTCGCAAAATATATAACATTATTTTCGGGATTGAAATAATAATTAACAATTCTAACATTTGGAATGCCATCTGCTCCAACAGTTGCCAACGCAATGTCAGTTTGTTCTGCCATCATTTTTTGAAATTCTTTGAGTGTATCCATAGGAATTCTCCCTCTATTATTTATATATGATTATAACATAATAACGATAAAAGTTTTCTTAAATTTTTATAAAATTTCGTCTTTGCATTTTTATCCTTTAAATTTTTGTGCTATT
>UQBJ01000005.1 GCA_900539255.1 uncultured Campylobacter sp.
GCAAATGCCGAAAAAGACGCTTTAAAAAGCGAAAATGCAAGCGCAAATGCCGATGAAAACGCTAGTGCAGATGAAGAAGATATTGATTTGGACTCTTTGAGCTTTGACAACAAGCTTTTAGAGCCTGAAAGTGCGAGCGAGCCAGCCCTTGCAGAAGCCCAAAATGAAAGCGCAAACGCGGCAAATGATGAAGCAACGCCTGAAAGCACAAGTGATGACAACGCCCAAGATAACAACATTTACTTGCAAGACATAACGGGCGAAAACGCCGAAAATGCGGGCGATGAAAAAGAAAGCACCGCTACAACAGCCCAAAATTCAGCTAGCGATGAGCCAAGCACTGATGAAAACGCCCAAAACACCGAGCCTGAAAAGCCAAAAGATGAGCTAGAAATCACGCCTGTGGATTTTAAAGCAGGGGATTTTGACTTTAACTCCATCGCTCCAAGTGGCGAAACCGCGCTTAACAGCGACATAGCCGATGAAATTTTAGCCAACATACAAAGCCAAGAACCAGCCAACACAAGCGAGCCAGCGGACGAAAGCGCCTTAAATGCGAGCCAAAACGATGAGAGCTCAGCCAGCGAAGACGCACCGCTTGAATTTGACGCGCAGGATTTAGCCGACATTACGCAAGGGCTTGGTGTAGATGAGCAAGGCGCGGCAAATTCAGCCTTAAACGAAGACTCACAAAGTGAAAGTGCGGCAAATCCACAAAATGATGAAAATAATGCAATGGATTTTCCCCAGCAAGGCACTTTGAGCGATGATGAACTTGCCAAAGCGAGCTTTTTGCAGCCTTTAAACGAGCCTTTCCAAAGCGAGCCAGCCAGCACAAGCGATGAGCCAGCGGACGAAAATTTAGCCCCAAATTCAAGCGAAACAGCGGACGAGAGTTTAACTTTGAATTCAAACGAGCAAACGAGTGAAAGTTTAACCTTAAATTCAAGCGAAACAAAGGGCGAAAATTTAGCCGATGAGGATTTGTCTCAAATCCTAAATGACGAGCAAGCCACTGACTTTCAAGCCAAAAACACAAGCAGCGAGCAGGATTTAAGCGATGAGAGTTTGCCCCAAGAAAATGCTGAATTTGCAAGCGAAAATTTAAGCGATGAAAATGCCGAAATTTTAGGCGAAAATTTAGACGAAAATGCGCAAACTCAAAGCCCAGCCCTTGATGAAACGAGTGCTGAAATTCAAGCTCAAATCAAGGACATTAGTGCATTAGAAAACGAAGCAAATGCGCCACTTGATGAGCCACAAAGTGCTGAAAGTGCGATGAATTTGGACGAAGGCGCGCAAGGTGCTGAAAATGCGCTAGAAATGGCGCAAGAAACGCTAGAAAGCACGCAAAACGCCGAAAATCCACAAGCGGAGCAAGACACAGCGCAAGAAACGCCAAGCGATGAGCTTGCAACGCAAGAAAACGCTGAATTTGCGGGCGAAAATTCACTAGAAACAACACAAAATGCTGAATTTACAAACGAAAATGCGCCCCAAACAGCGCAAAATGCCGAATTTGCAAGCCAAACAGCAGAGCAAGAAAACGAGCCTTTGCCCCAAGAGCTTGCTTTTAGCGTGGAGGAAAAGCAAGAAAAGACGATGAGCTTTGATGATTTGCCCGAAAATGCGAAGTTTTTGGGGCAGAAAAACAACGATTTCATCGACCCAGACGACATTAAGCCTGTTTTGCTTGATGAAATGCCTATGCAGCAAAGCACGCAGGACATAGTCAAGGGACAGCTTGCGGATTTAAACGCTATGGACGAGGAACTCAACTCACCAAACGCCCAAAATTCGCCAAGTAGCGAAGATGACGCCTTGACAAAATCGCTCAATGCGGACAATGAAAACTTGCTTGATAATCTAAACACGGAGCAAAATGCCACACTTGCGCCAAGCGAGCAAAATGAGAGCATTTTAGCGAGTGAAAATTTAGCCCAAACACCGAGCGAAGTAAGTTTTGATGAGAGTTTAGCCCAAACTCCAAGTGAGATTAAGTTTGATGAGAGTTTTGCTCCAAGTGATGATTTTGCAGGGCAGAAAAATGCTGAATTTACAAGCGAAACCCAAACAGCGCAAAGCGATGAGAATTTAGCACAAAATATGGCAGCGCAAATGCAAAGTGATGAAAATTTCGCGCAGGCAAGTGATGAGAATTTAGCCCAAACTCCACAAATCAATGCGCCATCAAGTGAAAATGCTTTAAATGCTGATTTAACAGATGATTTGCAGGGGTTGAGTGAAGAAGAGTTGCAAAGGGCTTTGGGCGAAATCCCCGCGCAAACAAGCCAAGCGCAAACAAACGCAAATAAAGCAAGCCAAAACGCAAGTGCGACAAACAATGAAAATTCAAGCCCTAGCGAGCTTATGGACGAGTTAAGTCGCGGTATAAGCGGGGCTATCACTTCAAGTATCAAAGATGATGCCCTAAAAGCCGCCTTAAAAGGTATGAATATGCACATTGATATAAACATAAAATTTGACGAGGATAAGGCGTGAATTTAGCGGAAAATAGCGTAAATTCAGCGCAAATTCAAGGCGTAAATTCACGCAAGGGCTTTATTTTGCTCATCTCAGGACCAAGTGGGGCGGGCAAATCCACGCTTTTGGCAAGACTCACGGCTGAATTCAAAGAAGAATGTTATTTTTCGGTATCTTGCACGACACGCACTCCGCGAGATGGCGAGATAAACGGGGTTGATTATCATTTCATCAGCGAAGATGACTTTAAAAAGGGCATTGAAAAGGATTTGTTTTTGGAGTATGCTTTCGTGCATAGCCATTACTACGGCACACGCGCCCAAGAAACCGAGCAGGCTTTGCAAAATGGCAAGGTAGTTATCTTTGACATTGATGTGCAGGGCTTTCATCAAGTGCGTGGCAAGCTCAAAGAGCGATTAACAAGCATTTTCATCACTACAAAAAGCTTGAAAGAGCTTGAAAACCGCCTTTTAAAGCGGGCGAGTAATGACGACATAAAAAAACGCCTTTCTAACGCTCAAAATGAGATGAAAGCCCTGCGCGAATACGATTATATCATCATCAACGAGGATTTGCAAAGGGCTTATATGCAATTAAAAAGTATTTTTATAGCGCAAAAATTAAAACTTTCTTGCTATAATGCTGATGAAATTACGCAAAAATGGATAAAATCATAAGGAGACAAAATGAGTTTGAGTTCGATAGGACCAGGACAATGGCTGATTATACTTTTAATCATCGTCTTGCTTTTCGGGGCTAAAAAAATCCCCGAGCTTGCAAAGGGCTTGGGCAGGGGCATTAAGACCTTTAAAAGCGAGATGAATTCCGATGAGAGCGAGCTTAAAGAGGCTGAAAAGCTAGAAGACAAAGCCGACATAAAGGCGAGCAAAAGCGAAGCCAAACAAAACGAGAAAGCCTAAATTTAGCCTTGAAACAGCATATTTACAGCGAAATTCACAAGGTTTTGGGGCGTGCTTTCGTGCTTGAAAGCCCAAAGGACAAAAGGCTAGCACACTTTGCTAGCCCGCTAGCCTTTACACTTGCCAAAGAGCAAAAATGCGCCCCAGCGCAACTTGCCACGCAAATTGCGGAGAAATTCAAGGGCAATCCGCACTTTGAGAGCGTGCAAAGCGTTAATGGCTATGTAAATTTCAAGCTTTCAAAGGCTTTTTTAAATGGCTTTGCCACAAAAGCCTTGCAAAATCCGCTTGAATTTGCGCGTGGCGAGCCTAAAAAAAAGCGTTTTTTGCTAGAATTTGTGAGCGCAAACCCCACAGGACCGCTTCACATAGGACACGCAAGGGGAGCGATTTTTGGCGACACGCTCACACGCCTTGCAAGACACTTGGGCTACGCCTTTGATACGGAATATTACATAAACGATGCGGGCAAGCAAATACGGCTACTAGGGGTATCCGTGCTTTTAGCGGTAAAAAAGCATTGTTTAAATCAAAGCATAACCCCGCCCGATGAGCTTTACAAAGGTGCTTATATAGTGGATTTAGCTCATCTTGCTTATGATGAGCTTGGCAAAAAGGAAGGTGAGAGCTTTTTTAGTGAAGAAAATATCCACAAAATAGCACTTTGGGCAAAGGACAAAATGCTTGATTTAATCAAGCAAAATTTAGCCAAAGCAAGGGTGCAAATCGATGCCTTTGTGAGCGAGACGAGTTATTATGAAAAATTCGATGAAACCATAAACGCCCTTAAAGCAAAAGGCGCGGTGTATGAAAAGGAGGGCAAACTCTGGCTGGCTAGCTCTCAAAAGGGCGATGAAAAGGACCGTGTCATAGTAAATGAAAAGAACGAACGCTCATATCTTGCCGCTGATATCGTGTATCACGCCGATAAATTAAGCCGTGCTTATGATAAATGTATCAACATTTGGGGCGCAGACCACCACGGCTACATTGCAAGAGTTAAGGCGGCTATGGAGTTTTTGGGCTTTGATGGCGCAAGGCTTGAAATTATCCTAGCGCAAATGGTGAGCCTGCTGCAAAATGGTAAGCCTTACAAGATGAGCAAACGCGCTGGCAACTTCATCTTAATGGACGAAATTTTAGATGAAATAGGAGCTGATGCCCTGCGTTTCATATTTTTAAGCAAAAAATGCGACACTCACCTTGAATTTGACATAGAAACGCTCAAAAAACAAGACAGCTCAAACCCCGTGTTTTATGTAAATTACGCTCACGCACGCATTTATCAAGTCTTTGCAAGGGCAAATAAGAGCTTTGAAAGCGTGCTAAATGCTAGTTTTGAAAGCCTAAATGAAGATGGGGCAAATTTGCTTTTTGAGGCTTTAAATTTGCACGCCATTTTGCAAAGTGCCTTTGAGGAGCGGGCTTTGCAAAAAATCGCTGATTATCTTAAAAGCCTTGCCGCTGCTTTTCATAAATTTTACGCTGAAAACAAAGTCGTGGGCAGTGCTAACGAGGACAGCTTGCTCAAACTCTTTGCCGTAGTGGCTTTAAGCATAAAAACAGCATTAAGCATAATGGGTATAGAAGCACAAAAGAAAATGGTGTAAGAGTGAATCGCACTTGGGTGCGTAATGGGCTTGATTGAATTCTTAAATGCACGCCGCAAAATTTGTTATTTGTCATTGTAAGCCGTTTTTAAAAGTAGCTTACAATGACGGACAAGCCCTTAAATTCGGCGTGCGGTTTTTGATTTTTTGGAAAATTTAGCAAGATAAAGCCAAAGTGCGCCGATGAGGGCGAGCAAAAAGAGTGGCACGAGATAAGGATAAGAGCCGATTTTATCGACTATGGGCGCAATGAGCGAGCCAAAGGCAAAGCCTATGTAGCCGAGCAAAACAGCCCAAAGTGCTGTGGCTAGCGTGTTAATCAGCGTAAATTTAGCCAAATCATAGCGCGCAAAGCCCGCAGCTATGGGGATAAATGTTTTTAGCCCGTAGATGAATTTTTGAAAGATTATGAGAAAAGTGCCGTGTTGTTTGATTTTCATCTGCGCTAAGGCGAGCTTGCGGCGGTGTTTGCGAAAGTAGGGCATTAAGTCTTTTTTATAATACCTTCCCATCACAAACAAAAGCATAGAGCCGATGACATTTGCGACAAAGGCTATAAGTATGCACGCATAAAGGTTTAGCTCGCTTGTCGCGCTCAAAACGCCAGCAGCAAGTATGCCTATCATTCCGCCGCCCAGCGAGTAGATAAACAAAAGCACATAGCCCCACTCCAAAAGAGCATTTATGGTATCTTGCACGCTTGCCTACTTCGCCATAGCGCTAGCTCGCAGCTCTCGTATGACATTGACTTTGATTTCGCCCGGATACTGCACCTTTTCTTCGATTTCCTCAGCGATTTCTTTGGCTAAAAGCACGGCTTCATCATCGTTGATGAGATTAGCATTTGCGATGACACGAATTTCACGCCCTGAATTTATGGCGTAAGCGTTTTTGATACCCTCTTTGCTTTTGGCTATGTCTTCAAGCTCATTGACACGCTTTAAAAAGGCTTCTAGCACTTCTCGGCGTGCGCCCGGACGAGCCGCGCTTAAAGTGTCAGCAGCGCAAACAGCGGCACTTTCGACACTTATGGCTTCTTCGTTGCCGTGGTGAGCGTAGATAGCGTTGATGACGACTGAGTGTTCTTTGTAGCGTTTGCAAAGCTCGCCGCCCAAATCCACATGTGAGCCTTCAAAATCGTGCGTTAAAGCCTTGCCTATGTCGTGCAAAAGTCCTGCTCGTCTTGCAAGCGTCTCGTCCCCGCCGCATTCAGCCGCGATGATGCCCGCAAGGTGCGCCACTTCCAAAGAGTGCGCTAAGGCGTTTTGTCCGTAGCTGGCGCGGTATTTGAGCTTGCCGATGAGCTTTACTATCTCGGGGTGCATTTTGCTAAGCCCCAAGTCCATAACGATGGTTTGACCCTCTTCAAGTATGCTGTTTTCAAATTCTTTGCAAACTTTGTCGTGGATTTCCTCGATGCGTGCGGGCTGTATGCGCCCATCTTCGACTAAAAGCTCGATGACTTTGGTAGCTATGGCGCGGCGATAAAGGTTAAAGCAGCTTACGATGATAGCCCCCGGCGTGTCATCGATGATGATATCCACGCCAAGTGTCATTTCTAGGGCTTTGACATTGCGCCCTTCCTTGCCGATAATGCGTCCTTTTAACTCATCGTTTTTGATATTGACGACATTGATGAGCCGTTCAGCCGCAAAATCTCCCGCAAAGCGCGAAGTAGCCTGCGCGATGATGAAATTTGCCTTGCGTTTTGCTTCGCTTTTAGCTTCTTCTTCATACTTTCGCACTATGTGAGCGATTTCGCTGCGTGAGCTTTCCTCGACTTTTTTTAAGATGATTTGCCTTGCCTCGCTTTGAGTAAGCCCTGCTTGGTGTTCTAGCACGCGCACGGTGTCTTTGAGCCTTTGTTCGTAGGTGTTTTTGAGTTTCACACTCTCATCGTATAGGCTTTGGACATCTCTTTGCTCGATGATGAGCTGGTTTTGCGTGTCTTTGAGCCTTTGCTCTGCTCGTGAAAGCTCGTCCATCTTTTGAGAATACTCTTTTTGCACCTTGTGGCTCTTGTCTTCAAAGCGTTTTTTAGCTTCAAATTCAGCATTCAGCACTGAATTTTTAGCGTCTTTTAAGACAAGCTCGGCTTCATACTCGATGGCTTTTGCCTTTGCTTTGGCTTGTTCGATAAAAATGTCATATTTGGCATCGTTTATCTTTTTAGCGACTATATATCCTATCCCACCGCCGATAAGAACGGCGATAAATGCGATTAAAATTTCGACCATTTTTCCACACTTTCTTATAAAATTTTTGGTAGGGATTTATGTAGAAATCAGCTTGTATGTCGTGCTTTTGCCCTAAATTTTGCTCGCAAAGTGCCTTTAAAGCACTCACAAAGATAATCAAGGGCTTGTAGCCCAAATTTTGAAAAAATCTATCATAAAAGCCAAATCCGTGCCCGATTCTTCGCAGCTGCTTATCCACGCCAAGCACAGGCACGACAGCAAGGTCAATCCTGCATTCATAAGGCGAATTCAGCGGTTCATAAATCCCAAAACGCCCTTTTAAAAAAGGGTTTCGTAATTTTACCATTTTTAAGTTTTCATCTTGCATAAATGGAACAAAAATTTTGCATTTTTTTGCAAATTTGTTACGAAAGCGCGTTAAATCAGGCTCATAAGGCAGTGGCAAAAAGAGCAAAATTTTTTTTGCCCCAAAATGCGCGATGATACTTTCTAACTCTTTAAAAAGCCTAAAATTCGGCGTTACAAAGTGGCGAGCGTGCCTTTTTAAGAGCGTTTTTTGTCTTTTGCGAAAGCTTTCTTTTGTTTCCATTTAAACACCATTTGTAAAAAATGTGTTATAATTTTAGCCTTTTTTAGTTAAAAGTTAAGGAAATTTGATGATTTTGCGTGCTTTTTTAGTCTTTTTTTTGTGTTTTTTTGCTGCTTGTGATAGCAAAAAAGATGAAGATTACAACGCTACAAGGCATTCGAGCTTGCAGCAGGGCGAGAAACTCAACTTTTCGCTCGTGCTTAACAACGCCAAAGAGCTTTTTATCAAGGCGGACAAGCAAAAGCTTGAATTTGACACCGAGCAAAAGGCGGTTTTGTTTGTGTTTTTTACCACTTGGTGCAAGCCGTGCAACGCGATGACACCGCACTTAAACAAGCTACAAGAAAAGTATAAAGACAACTTTGTCATCATCGGCGTTTTGCTTGAAGAAAAGGACAAAATTTCTTTTGATAGCTTTTTGCAAACGCACAAAATAAACTACCCCATAGCACTTGGCGAGGGCAACTACTTGCTGGCTAAAAGCATAGGCGGAGTCAGCGCCTTGCCCGTGATGATACTTTACGCAAGCGATGGCAGGCTCATCAATCATTACTTAGGCGTTATCCCGCAAGAAATGCTTGACATTGACATACAAAAGGCGATTATGTAATGCTTGAATTTTTGAAAAAAGGCTTGTCAAAAACCTTAAATTCAATGAATTCCTTAAAAACAGGCGAAAAAATCTCCAAAGATTTGCTTGAAACTATGCTTTTAGAAGCCGATGTGAGCTATGAAATCGTGGAGGAAATTTTATACTACTTGCCCCCAAGCGATGAGGTAAAAAAAGAGGACTTAAAGCGCGTAATGGAGGCGTATTTTTTGTATGATAATGCCCAAAGTGCTAACGCAAAGCCCTTTGTGGAGCTGATTTTGGGCGTAAATGGAGCGGGCAAAACCACAAGCATAGCAAAGCTAGCGAATTTATACAAAAAAAAGGGCGATAAAGTCATACTCGCAGCTTGCGATACCTTTCGCGCGGGAGCTATCGAGCAGTTAAGGCTTTGGGCAGAAAAAATCGGCGTTCAAATCGTAATGAGCGAGCAAGGACACGACCCATCGGCTGTGGCTTTTGACACCATCAGCAAAGCCGTAGCAAAGGATTATGAACGCGTCATCATCGACACGGCTGGGCGTTTGCAAAACCAAAAAAATTTAAGCGCGGAGCTTGATAAAATCGTGCGAATTTGTGGCAAAGCGTTGGCGGGCGCACCGCACCGCAAAATTTTAGTGCTTGATGGCACGCAGGGCGTGGCTGGGATTTTGCAGGCAAAGGCTTTTAACGAGCTTGTAAGGCTTGATGGCGTCATCATCACAAAGCTAGACGGCACAGCAAAGGGCGGCGCGCTATTTAGCATAGCCAAAGAGCTGGAACTTCCTATACTTTACATAGGCGTTGGCGAGCAAATGGAGGATTTGCTTGAATTTAACGCTAGTGAATATATCCAAAACCTAGTAAATTCTATCTTTGAGTGAATTTTTACTTTTTGTGAATTTAAGCGACTTTGTCTGTGTTGTCATTGCGGGCAAAGCGTAAGCCTTGCGTGGCAAGCCACAGCGAATTTTGGGAAAATGCTTTTTGGGGTTTGTTTTGTGGTAAGTTTTGCTCGCGCCATTTGAATTTCAAGGTTCTCAAAGCCTTAAAATTCAGGCGCTTTGTGAAACAAAAGCGTGAGTTGGGATTTGTTTTCTTTCAAAACGAAAATCCTAATGGCTTTTCTCGCTGTGCCGACAAATAAATTCCAAGCGTGGCAAAGGCGAAAATTCGCCTTTTATTGCTTAAATTTAAGCACGGTGTGGATAATGTATGTTACGCAAAATGCCACGATAGCCCACAGCACCCAGCCCAAGCCATAGTCATAAAAGGGCATAGCCTGCTTTACAAGCTCCACAAAGTTAGCGGGCAGAATCTTTTCGCCGTTTATGGTGGCGACAGAGCCTAGCGAGTAAATCAGCCCCGTAACGAGCGTGATATAAATGCAGGCGCGGTAGATGAGCTTTGAGCTGTCGATGAGGTTGTCGATGAGTGCAAGCACCACGAGCACGATAACCACAGGGTAAAACGCCACGAGTATAGGCACGCCGAATTTCAAAATGCCCGAAAGTCCTATATTTGCCATCAGTGCGCTCACTACGCTAAATATCAAGCACCACGATTTGTAGCTGATTTTGGGCGCAAGCGAGTTAAAATAATCACTCCCTGAGGTCGTAAGTCCCACGGTTGTGGTGATACAAGCTAAAAAAAGCGCAATGCCAAGTATGATTTGCCCTGCGTTGCCAAAGAGAAATTCGGCTGATTTTGCCAAGATTTCAGCCCCGTTTGCCGTCTCTGTGATAGCCCCTGCTGTGGCTGCACCAAGGTAGGCTAAGGCTATGTAGATGATAGAGAGCAACGCACCTGCGAAAATGCCCGTTTTTATCGTGGTTTGCACGAGGGTTTTGTCATCTTGCACCCCAAAACTTCGCAAAACGCCCACAACGACTATGCCAAAAACTATGGAAGCCATAGCGTCCATCGTGTCATAGCCTGCAAGAAACGCCGTGCTTGTAGGGGCTGTGGCGTATTTGCCACTTGGGGCGGCAAGGGGCGGCGTGTCAGCGACAAAAGCCCCGATAACGAGCAAGGCTATCATCAGCAAAAGCACGGGCGTGAGCCACTTGCCAAGCACTTCGACAAGTTTGCTTTTGTTGATGGAGACAAGATAATTTACCACAAAAAAGAACACGCTCCAAACGATGAGCCACACGCCTTTTGCTTCGCCTACCACTGGCGCAACACCCACTTCAAAGGGCAAATTCGCCGCACGAGGTATGGCAAGAAACGGACCTATCGAAAGATAAATCAGCACGATGAAAACAGGACCAAAAAACCTATCCACGCGCCCAGTAAGTGCCTGCACGCTGCCACACCTTGCCACAGCTGCTACGCCTAAAACGGGCAAAAGCACCGCCGTAACGCAAAAATAAAGTATAGTTTGGTAAAAAATTTCGCCTGATTCTTTGCCGAGCATAGGCGGAAAGATGAAGTTTCCCGCGCCAAAAAACATAGAAAAAAGCATCAGTGAAATGACGATAAATTCGCTTCTTGTGAGCTTCATAAGTGTCCTTTTGTGTAAAAATATGAGTTTGATTATAGCAAAAATTTAAGGCATTGTGTCAAAAAGCTGAATTTTTATGGCATTTTTGTTTAAAGTGTAACGAAATTTACCTCAACTTGTGCCTTTTTAAATGCCTATACTTGCCAAAAAGTCCGCTGTGCCTTGTCGTCATAAAACTTTGCTCAAAGAAAAGCAGCAAGGTTACTGAAACGCCCACAGCCAAAGCCAAAGTGATAGAAAGCGTGGTAAAAAAATAGTCAAAAAATTCAACCAAATACCGCGTTTTAGCCGTCTCTTCGCTTGCGTTGATAAAGCTAAACAAATAAAGTATCGTGCGGTAGGCAAAAACGCCCGGTATCATCGGCAACAAGGCTGGAAAGGCGATGATTTCGGCTGGGGTTTTAGCGATTTTTGCCAAAAGCATACTCACGCAGCCTACCAAAAAAGCGGCTAAAAAAGTGGCGATGGCAAGATTTGAAAAGCCAAAAAAGTCCGTCAAAACCAAGCGAAAACTATGCCCCATCGCCGCCACAAGGGCGGATAAAAACAAAATGCTCGTGGGCGGGTTTGACGCGTAAGCAAAGCCAAAGCTCACAAGTGCCGCAAAGAGCATATCCCACAAAATCGGCTCTATCATTTTATCAACCTAAAATCGCCAAGGCTCAAAGTGATATAAACGCCTATACCCACGCAACTAACAAGCACTACCACGCTGATGATGCGGCTGATGCCCATTTGAATGTAGTTTTTGAGTATGTCGATGACTGAATTTATAAAAAAAACGCCCGGCGTGAGATACAAAATGCTCGCAGCAAGTGCTACTTCGCCCGTTTGCGTGAGCTTTAAATTCACGCCGATGAGCGCGATATACGATGAAACAAAGGCGCAGAGTATGTAGATAAGACGAATGTCAAGTTTAAAATACCTTGTCAGTAGGGTTTTCACGCTAGTGCCGATGAGTCCAGCTACCAGCACTACAAGCACCGTGCCAAAATCCCCGCCAAAAAGCTTGGAAAAACTTGCGTTTGCGATACTTTGCAAGATGATATACATATAAAAAGGGTGCTTTTCTTTCGCCACGAGCTTGGTAAAGCACCTTTTTGCCACGCGCAAATCGTGTATGTGGTCGTAAATCGCCCAGCTTAAACCGCTTAAATTTGAAATGAGCCGAAAATCCACAAGCGAGTATTTGTTTGTAACCAAATAAGTGCGTGAAATGGCGTAGTTGTCGGGGTCGACTATGTTTATCAGTGTGTGATTGAACGAAAAATTCAGGCTTATCTTGTAGCCAAAGCTTTGCGATATGCGTTTAGCACACCTATCCACGCGTGAGCTATATGTGCCGATGCCTACCATTGTGGAGATATAATCAACGATAAAATTGCTAAACTCTTGTATATCGGGCTTTTGCATAATGCGTTTGGGCTTTCCTTTGTGAATTTTCGCAGATTTTAGCGAATTTTTTTGAGTATTGTAACACTTTTTTGTGGCTTTTGGGCTGAATTTTTGAAAAATTTAGCTCTTTTTTGAGAAAAATTCAAAAAAACAACGCTTTTATCGGCATTGCTCGTATATAAATAAGTGCAAGCACGCAAATTTCGCTCAAAAGCAAAGAATGCTTAATTCAAGCCTTGCGTGGTTTATCGCTAAAAATGGTATAACCAAAAGAAAAGGCGATGACACCAAAAGCAAAAATAATTACAGCATAAGCAAACATTTCCATTAGTCCATTTCCTCCAATTCGTTTAAATCTTTAATGTTTTTCCAAGTATAAAGCCCAAAAATAACCGAAATGATTAAAATTCCACCGCCCAAAATAACGATTTTAGCTACACTCAAAGTCTCAACATTGATATACAAATAAGCAATCATACCAAATAAAGCCACCAAAAGCACGGGCATAGCGGTTCTATAATTTTCCGCATTGTGATTTAATTTATCTTTTCTCATAGTAGCTTATTTTTCGCTTTTTAGGCAATCGCTAATACCCCTATAACCCTCACGAGCTAAATGCCCAAACATTGATTCAGGTGCTAATTTAAATAAATTTTCATCTCTTCCATCGCTATACACGATAAAAGCACTAGCATTCATCAGTGTAAGCATTTCATCGCCACTTTTAAAAACATCGTTTGCAACTCCAAACAAAACAACTTTATTTTCATCATTTAAACATTTTCGATAAGCTTTGGCGCTAGTTTCATAGGCTTTGGCGTAAAAATCATAACTCAAAATCTTATAATCAGGGTATTTTTCCTTTACCAAAGCCACAGCTTTCTTTTCAGCTTCACTACTCGGCTTAAATTCATCGCCGCCCCCGCACGCACTCAAAAACAACCCAGCACCGATTAAGGCACTTGCTACGCCTACTTTTGCTACATTCGCAACACTATTTTTGTTAAGATTTTTCATCTTTTGCCCTTTAAACGCAAATTTCGTGTAATTATGCACTTTTTTGGTAAATGAAAGGCAAAGTCAAAAATTCTTAAATTTTACTGCCCGAAAGCCTTGAAATTTAAGCTAAATTCGCTATAATCACACCAAAATTCGCACAAAGCGAGCTAAATTTAGGACACTAATGCAAAGTATCATACTCGTAGGCAAGCCAAATGTCGGCAAATCAAGCCTTTTTAATAAAATCGCACGCGCAAGAGTAGCCATAACAAGCGACATAGCAGGCACGACACGCGACACAAACAAGCTTGAAGTAAATATAAATGGCAAAAAAGCCCTACTCATCGACAGCGGCGGGCTTGATGAAAGCGATGAGCTTTTTCGCGCCGTCAAGCAAAACACCCTAGCACGCGCAAAGTGCGCTGACATAGTGCTTTATATGGTTGATGGCAAAAAATACCCTGATGATGAGGACAAAAAACTACTCTTTGAAATCCTAAAATTCAAAAAACCAACCGCCTTGGTGATAAACAAAATCGACAGCCAAAAGGACGAGCAAAGGGCTTTTGAGTTTGCTTCTTTTGGGCTTAAAGAGCTTTTTTTTATCTCCACAAGCCACGCCACAGGGCTTGATGAGCTTTATGGCTGGCTTGAAAAGCATTTAGATGAGCCTTTTATCCTTGCCGATGAGAGCGAGAATTTAGAGGATTTTTTGCAAAACTATGATGAAAACGGCGAAAATGAGTTTAAATTTAAAAGCATTGACGAAAATGTCATCAAAGTAGGCATTGTAGGGCGCGTAAATGTCGGCAAATCAAGCCTTTTAAACGCCCTTGTGAAAGAAAAGCGAAGCGTGGTAAGCGATATAGCTGGCACTACCATAGACCCTGTCAATGAAAGCGTGTTTTACAAGGATAAAACCATAGAATTCATCGATACAGCAGGCATTAGAAAACGAGGCAAAATAGCAGGACTTGAAAAATTCGCCCTTAACCGCACGCAAAAGCTTTTAGAGCAAGCTCAAATCGCACTTTTGATTTTGGACGCAAGTGAGGGCTTTAACGAGCTTGATGAAAGAATCGCTGGACTTATAGATAAGCATTATTTGGGCGTTATCATCGTGCTTAATAAGTGGGATATTAGCGATTTGGACTTTGACAAGGTTTGCAAAGAGCTGAAATTTGAACGCTTTAAGTTTTTAGCCCACGCGCCCATCATCAGCATAAGCGCAAAAAGCGGCAAGCGCGTGAGCGTGTTGCTTGATAAAATTTTGGAAGTTTTTGCGAATTTCATTCAAAAAATCCCTACCGCAAGGCTTAACGAGCTTATAAACACCGCAACAAAGGCGCATCCTTTGCCAAGTGATTTTGGCAAAGCCGTGAAAATCTACTACGCCGTGCAGTATGAATGCGCACCGCCTAAAATCGCCCTTGTGATGAACCGCCCAAAAGCACTGCATTTTAGCTATAAACGCTATCTTGCTAACCAAATTCGCAAGGAATTCGCCTTTGAGGGTATTCCACTTGTCATCGCAGCTCGAAAAAAAGGGCAAAAAGATGAGTAAAAATGTGATTTTCATCGGTTTTATGGGCTGTGGCAAAAGCACAGTTGCTCAGGCTTTGGCAAAGCAAATGAATGCTCATTTCATCGACACCGATGAGCTGATAAAACAAAGACTAGGCAAGGAAATCAGCGAAATTTTTGCTGAATTTGGCGAGGATTTTTTTAGAAATGAAGAAAAAAAAATTGCAGACGAAATTCCAAAGCTTAATGGCTATGTCATCGCAACAGGCGGAGGTTTTTACAAGGCTTTACAAAGGGATAAAAATTCTGTGATAATATATCTTAAAGCAAGTTTTGAATTTTTGCGACAAAGGCTTGATGAAAAGGCACTTAAAGAACGCCCACTCTTTGCAAACACCGAAAAAGCAAGGGCTTTGTTTGATGAAAGATTGAGCGAGTATGAAAAAAAGGCTGATATTATCATAAATGTCGAGCAAAAAAGCGTGCAAGAGATAGTTAGTAAGGCTCTATCTCATTTATAAGGTTTGTTTTGGTCTTTTGATTTGAGTTTAAATTCCTTTGTTTTGAATTTTCATCTTATTTTAAGGGCTAAAATTCACAAAAAACGCTCTTATAAGCTAAATTTTTTGCTTTATTTGAGTATAATAACACATTTACAAAAGATGATAAACGCAAAAAGCACGAGGAAACAATGAGCCAAGCATTTGCAAAACACAACGAAGTTGCCAAAAAGCATTCTTATCTTAATACTATTTTGCAAAAAAGCGAAAAATACTTATGCTCTGAATTTAAAACAAAGACACATAAAGGTGGTAAAAATGTGGAACGCACAAGATGAACGAGACTTTTTTGACAACGCCCTAAAAAGTGGCTTTGCTAATGAGCGTGATTTGTTCTATGAAATAGGCGGTAAATTTCTAGCCTATATCCCAAAAGAGATAAAACAAAATATCCCCACTCTGCAATCTCGCAATTCGCTCATAGGAAACTACACAGAAACTTGGTGTCAAAGGCTTTTAGAGCCACTTGCCAAAAAGCTGAATTTGTTTGCCATAAATGGAGTCGTGTGCGATGAGTTGGGTTTGATTAAGAGTTCTAGGGCGGATTTGGCGTTTTGCTTTGCAAATGATAAGGATAAGAAATGAAAAAATTTGAAGTTCGTATTTTTCATAGTTCATTTTGCAGCTATGAAGTGGAGGCTGAAAATGAAACCGATGCCATACTTAAAGCTCGTGAATATAAAATCAATAAAGATGATATAATGATGAATTTAGAGCCTTTTAAAGAGGCTGATGAGGCAGAAGAATTAGAAAGTGATGAAAAATGCTTAAAGAAAATGTAAAAATCACCGCAAGTGATATGCCGTTTAATTACACGACTATTAAGCTCACTCAAAGCAGAATTAACAAGGGTTTGCTTGCTATTCCTGTAAGTTTGCTTAATCTTTTTCCAAAAGAGAAGTGCAAAATTTTCATCACTCTACAAAATGGCGTGAGTAAAGAAGTGAATTTTACGCCTTATGAGAGCAGTAGTAGAGAGTGCAGGATAGGTGGTTTGTCTGAATTTTACAAACATTTTAACATTCAAAGTAACGATGAGCTTGTTTTGATTAAAACCGATGACAAAAAATTCAAGCTTTTGAGTGAAAAATTCTTTAAAGAAATGATTTTGCAAGATTTACAAGAATTAGAAAATTCACAAAATGAAGCAGATTTTGACGAAAATTTAAACAAAGTAAAAAACATTGCCAAAATATCCAAAGATGAGTTAATCCAAAATGAATTTGTCCGTTTATCCAAAACCCAAATGCAAGCAAGGCGAAAGATAAAAACAAGCACAAATTTCAAAAACGAACTCGTGCCAACTTCTATGAGACTTATGCTTGCAAATTTATACAAGGGCAAATGTCAAGTGAGTAATTTTGGTTTTTTGATGAAAAACAACAAGCCTTATTTTGAAATTCATCATATCAACCCAAATGCGGGCAATCACTTTAAAAATCTGCTAGTCGTAAGTGCAAACACTCACGCTCAATTTACTTACGCTCATCTTTGGCAAAAATTTGATGAAAATGGCTGGCTTAGAGAAGTGGCTTTTAATGGAGAAAAATTTAAGGTGTTTCAAATCATCGATACTTTAAGCAAAAACACTATCAAGGAATTGCATTTATGAGTGGTAAAAAAGTTTATGGATTTTATTCTTTTGAAAATGATATTATTTTGGACCCCTTTATGGGAAGTGGCACGAGTGCCATTGCAACATTAGAGCTTAAACGAAAATTTGTAGGTTATGAGATTAGTGAAAAATATGTTGATTTGGCAAACAAAAGGATAAACGAAATTAAAAATAGTTTATTTTAAAAGTCTAAAAATTTGCTATAAATTTTATACTTTTAACGAAAATTGAGGAATGATTAGGATTTGAAAAAAGTGTAATAAATTTAGAAACACTTTTAAATATAAAGGACTTAAAATGAGGGTTTTAACGGGACTGCAACCAAGCGGAGATTTACACATAGGCAACTATTTTGGTGCTATTGCTGCGATGATAGAGGCGCAAAACAAGCAGGATATGTTTATCTTTATCGCAAACTACCACGCGATGACTTCAAGCCCGCCAAATTTAAACGAAAACACCTTAAAAGCGGCGGCTGCCTTTTTAAGTCTTGGCATAAACCCCGAAAAATGCACCTTTTGGCTACAAAGCGATGTCAAAGAAGTGCTAGAACTCTACTGGTTTTTATCGCAACTCACGCCTATGGGGCTTTTAGAGCGCGCTCACAGCTACAAGGACAAGCTCGCAAAGGGCTTAAACGCCACGCACGGACTTTTCAGCTACCCTGTTTTAATGGCTGCTGATATTTTGCTTTTTAGCAGTGAGCTTGTGCCTGTGGGAAAGGACCAAGTGCAGCACCTTGAAATCGCGCGGGATTTAGCGGTGAAATTCAATGAAAAATTTGGCGAAACTTTCATCTTGCCCAAGGCGCAAGTAAGCGAGGAAGTGGCTGTTGTGGTAGGCACTGACGGGGCAAAGATGAGTAAATCCTACAAAAACACCATTGACATTTTTAGCAAGGCAAAGGACTTAAAGAAACAAATTTCTGCTATAATAACTTCAAGTGAGCCCTTGCAAGCCCCAAAAGAGTGGCGAGAGTGCAATGTCTATAAAATAGCGCGGCTTTTTTTGGACGAGGCTGGGCAAAAAGCCTTGCAAGCTCGTTATGAAAAGGGCGGAGAGGGACACGGGCATTTTAAGGCGTATTTGAACGAGCTTGTGGAGAATTTTTTTGCCCCAGCGCGTGAAAAATACGAAAATTTGCTTAAAAATCCAAAGCAGATTGAGGAAATTTTGGAATTTGGCGCAAAAAAGGCGAAAAAAATCGCAGGGGAAAAAATGCAAGAAATTTATGCGAAAATAGGACTTTAAAGGGTTAAAAATGCTTGATTTGAAGCTTTTGGAAAAAGACTTTGACAGCGTTGCAGCGAAGTTAAAGGCAAAAAAGGTTGATGAAAATTTGCTTAAAAATTTGCAAATTTGCTTTGTAAATTTAAAAAAAGAACGCGCTAAACTTGAAGAAGCGCAAGCCTTTCAAAACAAGTTTTCAAAAGAGTTAGCAAGTGCGAGCGATAAAGAAAATTTAAAGGCAAAACTCAATGAAAACAAGGCAAAAATCAACGAGCTGAATTCAAGGGTAAATGAAATTCAAAACGAGCTTTTAGAGCTTGCTCACAGCGTGCCAAATATCCCCGATGAGTGCGTGCCTGTTGGAGATGATGAAAATGACAATGTCGAGCTTAAAAAAGTAGGCGAGTTGCCAAAATTTGACTTTGCCGCAAAAGAGCATTTTGAGCTGGGCGAAAAGCTTGGCTGGCTTGACTTTGTGCGTGGCGTGAAAATCGCTGGAAGTCGCTTTTGCGTGCTTAAAAATGAGGGCGCGAGATTAAGCCGCGCTCTTGTAAATTATATGATAGATTTTAACGCTAGTCGGGGCTTTGAGCTGGTAAATGTGCCTTTTATCGTAAATTCTACCACTATGTTTGGCACAGGACAGCTGCCAAAATTCAAAGATGATGCCTATAAAATCGAGGGTGAGGACAGCTATCTCATCTCCACTTCTGAAATTCCTGTAACCAACCTTTACGCTGATGAAATTTTAGCAAGTGAGGATTTGCCTATCAAAATGACTTGTTATAGTGCTTGCTTTCGCAAAGAGGCTGGCTCTGCTGGGCGCGATACAAGGGGCATTATAAGGCAGCATCAGTTTGAAAAGGTCGAGCTTGTAAGCATTACAAAGCCTGAGCAAAGTGAGAGTGTTTTTGATGAAATGTTAGCTTGTGCGAGCGATTTGCTGACAAGTTTGGGGCTAGCGCACCGACAAATGCTTTTATGCACGGGAGATTTGGGCTTTTCAGCGGCTAAGACTATTGATTTAGAAGTGTGGCTAGCTGGGCAAAACAAATTTAGAGAGATAAGCTCCGTGTCAAATTGCCGTGATTTTCAAGCAAGACGGGCTAAAATTCGCTTTAAAAACGAGCGGGGCAAAAATGAGCTTGTGCATACGCTTAATGGCTCGTCCCTAGCCGTAGGGCGCACGCTTGTAGCGATAATGGAAAATTATCAGCAAAAAGACGGCAGCATTTGCGTGCCTGACGCGCTTAGAAAGTATCTGTAAGGACAAAGATGGCAGAAGAGGTTGTTTTAGAAAAAACAAGCGAGCAAGACTCAGCAAGCGAAACTGCGCCCAAAAAGGACTGGAAAAAGGACGGCAGGCTTATCTTTGGCGCGGCACTTTTAGCGGGCGTGGTGTTTTTGCTGATTACAACCTTGCTTTTTGAGAGTTTAACGGGCATAACGCCTAAAAATGTCATCATACCCCAAGCCATACAAGTCGCCGAAGCGATGAGAGATGAAGAAAATTTCAAATTTGAGATGACAAAGATTGACGGAATGATACAAAAGGCAAACGCGCTTTATCTGCGTGGCGAAATGGAACAAGCCTTGAAAATTTACGAGCAAATCGCCGTTTATAGCGAGTCCTTGTCAAATTATAATTTAGGCGTAGCCAAAATGAATCAGCACGATTACAAAGACGCCTTAGAAAGTTTTAAAAAGGCTATTGAAAGTGGCGAAAATCAAACGGTCGCTGCTATAAATGCCGCCGTTTGCTCGCTTTATCTTAACGACAAGGCTAAATTTGATTATTATGTGGATTTAGCTTATGTGTATTTGCCAAACGAAAGCCGCTCACAGCTTTTTAATTATTATTTGAGTTTGATTTATTATTACAAGGGCTTTTACCCCGAAGCCTTGCAAATGTTGCAAAAAATCGACAACGAAATTTACACTGATAATGCTAAGTATTTAAGCGCAAAAATTTACGCTAAAATGGGGCTAAATGAGCGGGCTTTGCAGAATTTACAAAGGCAAGGCAGCTATGAAAGTAGCCTTTCTATGGGGCTTTTGTATGCAAGAATGGGCGATTATCAAAAGGCTACAAAGGCACTTGAACGCTCGATGAAAATCGACAAAGAAAGAAACGCAAGCATTGCCGCTTTAAATTTAATCGACTTAAAAGTAGGCAACTACCAAAGTATGCTTTACCGCACGAATTCATACTTTGGCGGGGAGGAAAATTTGATTTTGAACAGACATAAAATCAAAGTGCGCCTTAAAAAAGAGCTTTTAAACATACAGCTTGCGCAAAAAAACTTTGCTAAGGACTTTATGGCGAGCAAAAAAGAACAAGCGAATTTGCTTTTTTATTTCGCGCCTTATCAGGTTTTTGACACCAAACAAGCGGCAAACTACATAAACAAGGCAAATGTCAGCAACTACATACAAAAACAACAAAACAACATAGCCCTTTTAAACGCTAGCTCCACGCTTTCTTCTGTAAATGTCAAACTTTCAAAAATCATTTCAGGGGCTTTAAACCACAAGCTCAAAGAAGCCAACAAGGACTTTGAAAAGCTCTTAAAATCCTACACCGAACACAGCATTTTGCACTTTGATTTGGCTTTAAGCTACGCCCAACTGCAAAAATTTGACTTAGCCTACAAGCACTTTTCAACTTCTTATCATTTGGACTCTAAAAACTACGCTGCGGGTGCTTTTGCCGTGCTTGCGGGGAATTTAAGCGGAGCGGATACTCGGCGTTTGGTAAGTGAAATCAACGAAAATATCGGTTTAGAGACGAATTTTAATGGGCTGATTTATCAAAGTATCATTTCCTTTGCAAATGGCGATTATTTGGCGATGATGCCGTTTTTAGACAGCGAAGTGGCTGATGATTCTTTTAATCTCATCGTTAAAATCATCGCCGCTAAAAACAACAATTTACACAACCAAAGCGACAACTTAATAGCAAGGCTCAAAGACCTGTTAAATGATGATTTGCTGGCAAATATTTTGTATTTTAACGCCCGCAACTCAAATTTAAACATAAAAGAATACTCACAAAATGCGCAAATTTACTTTAAAGATATGAAAATCAACTACACAAATTTAGCAAACGGCGCAAATGTCGTGATGGACGATTATGTGGCTTTGATGCGAATTTGTGGCATTTTAAACCAAGAGCGCGACAAAATCAAACAAGTGCTAGCCGTGAGTCAAACAAGCGAAATAGGACTCATCACAATGCTTGCTTATATGAACATTTACGCAGGACTTTTTGAAGAAGCTTATGGGCTTTATGACATTTTGATAAATGATTATAAGATAAAAGACTCACGCATTTACTTTCTCGCCGCCGTTTCAGCAGTGGGCGCAAACAACCCAAACACCGCCATAGCCTTGCTCGAACTTGCTAAGGTTGAAGACCCATTTAACCAAGAAGCCACGCTTGCGCTTGCGCTTTTATACCACGAAGTGCAAAACTACGAACCAGCACTCTTTCAATACGGACGCGTGAGAAATTTCTTTCAAAGCGAATTTTTTACCTTTGACTTGCAGGGCTGAAAATTCAAAGAAATTTAAGTTTTTTTACTCAGGCTTAAAAAAATTTGCAAAAATTCAGTCTTAGGTTAGCTAAATAATAATTTTTATTGATTATAATGCAAAAAGCGAAATTTAAATGTGAATTTTACACAAGAGAAAGGAAAGAAATGTTAGATTTAGCTATCATCGGCGGCGGTCCAGCTGGGCTTGCCGCAGGACTTTACGCCACGCGCGGAGGACTTAAAAATGTCGTTATGTTTGAGCGGGGAATGCCCGGCGGGCAAATCACATCAAGCTCTGAAATCGAAAACTACCCCGGAGTAGCGCAGGTGCTTGATGGAATGTCCTTTATGGCACCGTGGAACGAGCAGTGTATGCGCTTTGGCTTAAAACACGAAATGACAGGCGTTGAAAGGGTTAGCAAAAATGCTGATGGCTCTTTTAGCGTCTTTGTCGAGGGTGGCAAAGAGCAAAAAGCTAAATCCGTCATCGTTTGCACAGGCTCAGCCCCGCGCAAGGCTGGATTTAAAGGCGAAGATGAATTTTTTGGCAAAGGTGTCAGCACCTGCGCCACTTGCGATGGATTTTTCTACAAAAACAAAGAAGTAGCCGTGCTTGGAGGCGGCGACACAGCCATAGAAGAGGCGCTTTATCTTGCAAATATCTGCACCAAAGTGTATATAATCCACCGCAGAGACGAGTTTCGCGCCGCACCAACCACGCTTGAAAAGGCGCGCAAAAATGCTAAAATCGAATTCATCACAAGCGCGTTGATAGACGAGGCTTATGGCGATAGCAGCGGGCTTTTGGGCGTAAAAGTTGGGCTAAAAGACGGCTCAAAGCGGGATTTAAAGGTGCCGGGGATTTTCGTCTTTGTGGGGCTTGATGTGCGAAATGAGGTTTTAAAGCAAGCAAATGGCGAATTTTTGTGCGCTATGGAGCAAAACGGGCAAGTGAGCGTAAATCTCAAAATGCAAACAAATGTCGCTGGGCTTTTCGCGGCTGGGGATTTGCGCCAAGATGCGCCAAAGCAAGTAGTGTGCGCCGCTGCTGACGGAGCTGTCGCCGCACTTTCGGCTATAAGCTACATAGAGAGTTTGCACTAATCAAGCTTCAAAGCGCATTTTAAAGTGAAATTCAGCTTTTAAAATGTGCTTTGTAAGCGTAATTATTATCATTGCAAGCAAGGCTTGTGCTTTGTGGGGCAAACTTTTGCAAAGCAAAGTTTTAAAAACTCTGCTATGCTTGTAAGGTTTGTTTGCAAAGGCAAGGCGTAAAAATAGCGTTTTTGAAAATGGGGCTAAATTTTTAAATTTAGTGTCAAAAATTTGCTATACTATCCTTTTTAAAAGGAAAAAAATGCAAATTTTGGAATTTTTTTATGAAAATGCGCCCCAAAACAAGCCCACAACGAGCCGCAAAGTAAGGCTTGATAGCCAAAACACGCTCATCAAAGGCGCAAGGCATTCGGGCAAAAAATCGCTCATTTTGGATTATTTAAGCGGCTTTGAAAGGGACAAATATCTTTTTTTAGACTTTGAAGATGTAAGATTTAGCGAAAAATGCCTTGAAAATTTAGCAAAGTTTGTGCTAAACAAACAAGCCTCAGCGCAGGATTTAAAAATCATCGTTTTTTACGGAGTAAGCAAGGATTTTAGCTATGATTTTGCGCCCCTTTTAAAGCACGCTCAAATCATCGTTGCGAGTGAATTTAGCTCGCTTGAAATTCCAAATTTCAAAGAAATCAAACTTGATTTTTTAGACTTTGAAGAATTTGTAAGCCTGAGCAAAAAAAACGCGCCCATAAATTCGCAAGTAGGGGCGTTTTTGCAGGCGGGCAGAAGTTTTTGTGTGGATTTAAATGAGCATTTAAGGGCGCATTTTTGTGATTTAGAGCGTGAAATTTTAAGGCATATTGCTCTAAATTTGGGCGCAGAATTTAGCGCAAACGAGCTTTACGGACGGCTTAAACGCAAACAAAAAATCTCCAAAGACAGCCTTTACAAAGCCATAAGCGAGCTTGAAAACAAAGGCGTGGTGCATTTTTTGCCCTTTGCAAACAAAAGGCTTAAAAAGGCGTATTTTGGCGACTTTGCCCTTAAAAATGCCCTTTGTATTGACAAAAATTTCAAACAACTCTTTGCGAATGTCGTTTTTACCGAGCTTTTCAAACTCAAAGATGAGCTAGTGTATAATAATTCTTTTGAATTTTATCTTTTAAACGCTAAAACCGCCTTTATCCCAAGCCCCACGCTTGACATAGCGCTCATAGAGCTTAAAGCTAAAAAACTGCTTTCAAAAGCCCTTGAAATAGGCATTTTTCACATAGTTTTCATCACGCTTTCAACGCAACACCGCTTTTTTGAAAGCGGCGTAAAAGTGGAGGCTTTGCCCTTTGATGAGTGGGCTTTGGGGTTTTAAAAGCATTTATGCGCTAAAAATTTCAAGCTATAAAGTAAAAATTTAAGAAAAAACTGCTATAATAAAGCTCTATTTTACACCAAAGGAATTCTATGCTTTTTACAAAGGCGAGCGAGTATGCACTACTAGGGCTTATTTACATAGCGGATAAAGAAAATCCCCAAGATGTCGAGACTATGGCGGCTGAGCTTGAAATTTCACGCAGTTTTTTAGCTAAAATCCTGCAAGTTTTAGCCAAAGACGGGCTTTTAAAGTCCTACAAAGGCGCAAGGGGCGGCTTTGCGCTGGTGAAAACCCCCGACAAATACACTATCAAAGAGATTATCGATAGTGCGGAAAAGAGAGAAGTCAGCATTTTTGAATGCTCGCAAGGCATTTGTCCTAGCGACAAAGGCTCAAAATGCTATATCTTGCCTGTTTTAAAAGACTTGCAGGTAAAAATGGACGAGCATTTAAGCTCCATAAGCCTAGCGGATATGATGAAAAGATAATGGCAAAACGAAAGATACTTGATTTAGTCGCGCCCATCGCGCCTTATCTTGCGCCCTTAATCGCGCCTATTGTGAAGGCAAAAAGCCTTGCTGTGGTAGGCTTTTTGATTTGTATTTTAGGCGTCATCATCGTGCCTTTGCCGCCGATGGTTTTGGACTTTTTTTTAGCGGTGAGCTTGGCTATTTCGGTGCTTGTCATTTTGATTTCTATTTATATCCCAAAGCCTACGGATTTGACGACTTTTCCTACGCTTTTGCTTGTCATCACGCTTTTTAGGCTTTCTTTAAATGTCGCTACCACGCGTATGATTCTCACAAACGGACCCCAAGAAGCCACACAACCTGGGGCTGTAAGCCACATAATCCGCGCTTTTGGCGACTTTGTGGTAGGCGGAAATTTAGTTATCGGTATAGTGGTTTTTTGCATACTTGTGCTTATCAACTTTATGGTAGTTACTAAGGGTTCAACCCGCGTGAGCGAAGTAAAGGCGCGCTTTGAGCTTGATGCGATGCCGGGCAAGCAAATGGCGATAGATGCTGATTTAAACGCTGGACTCATCGATGAAAACACCGCGAAAAAAAGGCGCGAAGAAATCATCTCTGATTCGAGCTTTTATGGAGCTATGGACGGCTCGTCTAAATTCATCAAAGGCGATGCGATTGCGGGTATTATCATCACGCTTGTCAATATCATCGGCGGAATTTTAATCGGCTATTTTCAGCACGATATGAGTTTAGGCTCAGCGGCAAACACTTTCACGCTTTTAACCATAGGCGATGGGCTTGTGTCGCAAATCCCCGGGCTTATCACTTCTGTGGCGATGGCTATCATCATCACGCGCGCAAACAAAGATGAAGAAAATTTCGCTGAGGGCAGCTTAAATCAGCTTTTGGGCGAGTATCGCACGCTTTTAATCGTGGGCTTTATCTTGTTTATCTTTGCTTTGGTGCCGGGCTTGCCGACCTTTTCGCTTGGCTTTATCGCCTTTGTTTTTTTGACACTTGGCTTTATCATCAAGCAGGCAAAAGAAGGCAAACTCAATGTAAATGTCATCAAAAAGCCAGATGCCACGCCAGCAAGCGCCCCAGCGCCTAGAAAAAGCGAAGAAGACATTGTCAAAGAAGAACAAAGCCGCATAGATGACATTTTGAAAATCGAAATTTTAGAGTTGGAGCTAGGATATGGGCTGATTCGCCTTGCGGAAAAAGAGCTTACCGAGCGCATTCGCTCTATGCGGCGCAGCATAGCGCAGGCTTTGGGCTTTTTGATGCCTAAAATTCGCATTAGAGACAACTTACAATTAAAGCCAAATGAGTATAATTTCAAGCTCAAAGGCGTTGTCGTGGCGAGTGCTGAAATTTACCCCGACAAATACCTAGCGATGGATAGTGGCTTTATCACGGAGGAAATTGACGGCATAGCTACCAAAGAACCAGCCTTTAACTCAGATGCCCTTTGGATAGATGCCAACCAAAAAGATGACGCCACGCTTAAAGGCTACATAGTTATCGACCCTGCAAGTGTCATCTCCACGCATATGAGCGAGCTTATCAAGGCTCACGCTAGCGAGCTGCTCACACGCCAAGAAGTGCAAGTGCTGCTTGATAAGGTGCAAAAAGACTATCCTGTCATTGTCGAGGACTGCTTGAAAGTAACGAGCATAGGGCTTATCCAAAAGGTGCTTAAAAGTTTGCTTAAAGACCAAATTCCTATCAAAGATATGCTAACCATACTTGAAGCCCTTACCGATGTGGCTGAGATAAGCAAGAGTTTTGATGCGGTTATGGAGCATACTCGTGCCGCACTTGCCCGTGTCATCACAAATTTATATGTCGATGAAAAGGGAAATTTAAGCATTTATCTTTTAGACACAGCCGCATCGGCGAAACTTTTGGAGCTTTTGCAGTTTGACAACCAAAAAGGCGAGTATCGCTTACTCATCAATGTCAATCAAACAGAAGCCCTTATCAATGCCTTTAAAGCCGAGCTTGCAAATGTCTCAAACACGCGCATAAAGCCTTTTATCCTTTGTGTTGAGCCGAGTTTGCGTAAGGTGCTGGCTAAAATTTGCTCTGATTTTGGTATAAAAATCATCGTGTTAAGTTTCGCAGAAATCGCTGAAAACACAAATTTTGAAACAGAAGGTGTCATAAAGGTGGATTTATAATGAAAATTTATCATCTTTCGCACACGGATTTAGACGGCTATGCTTGTCAATTTGTGGTGAATTTTTACTTTAAAAATGTCGTGTTTTTTAACTCCAACTATGGGCGTGAAATCAGCGATACCTTTGCGATGATACTTTCGCGCATTGAAAAGGATTTAACGCTCAATCCAAACGAGAAATTTTTGGTTTTAATTAGCGATTTAAATTTAAATTTAGCGCAATGCGAGGACTTTGAAAAAGCCTTGCAAGGCAAAAATGCTAAACTCTTGCTGCTTGACCATCATCAAAGTGGCTTGGAGTGTTCGCAAAAGTATGAGTGGTATTTTTTAGACAATGCAAGGTGCGCTGCTAAAATCGTGTATGAATTTTTTGCGCGAATTTGCGGGGAAAATGAGCCTTTGGCGCGTTTTATCGCTGTGGTGAATGCTGTTGATATTTGGCTTAAAGATGATGAGAATTTCGAGCTTGGCAAGGTGTGTTTGATGATGATTGCGACTGCAAAAGAGATAAACCGCGTTATGTTTGTGGAGCAAAATACGCGATATATGTTTTTTTTGTTGCAAAAGGCTATGGATTTTGTGGGCGTTGAGTTTGGTAATGTAGCACTTGATGACGCACTGCACGGCTTTAAAAAAGAATTTTTTGGCTCAAAGCGCGATACTTTGGGCAATCTCATAGCTGATTATATGGTAGAGCTTTTAAGCGAGCAAAAAGAGCGTTTCGAGCTTGACTACAAGGGACATAGGGGAATTCTTACGCATAATATCGGTAGCACTTCGGTGATAGGTAATGATTTTTTGCTGAAAAACCCTGAATTTGACTTTTTCATCGACATAAGCTCACGCAAATCATTGAGTTTTCGGGCAAATGGCAAGCTTGATGTGAGCCAAATGGCGCAAAAGCTCGTAGGTGGCGGCGGGCATAAAAACGCAAGTGGAGGGCTTTTTGTTGGCTTTAAGGACAGCAGTGATTATTTTATTGTAAAGGCACAAGTTGAAGATTTGATTAAAAGTAAAGAAATGGGGGTGCAAAAATGAATGAAGATTTGCAGGATTTGCAGTATGAGTTAAGCGTGGTTTTGGAGGCTATGCTACTTTATGCGGGCGTAGCGCGCCAAAGGCTTGAAGAGGCTGTGGAGGCTTACATAGAGTGCATCGACAAGGTGCTTGAAAACTCAGACAAAGAGGGCGTTGATGAGATTTTAGCTGTGGTTGAGTATCTAAAAACGCACAACAAAGAGCTTTTCAAGGCGTAAATTTCTTTTAAACGGCGTTTTTGCGGACTTTGCCGCTTGTCATCAAATGAACATTTGGCGTAAAAATGGCTTTTGAGCCTTAAAAACAAGTGATTTACGCCTAAAAATTTAAAATTTAATACTCATCAAGCGTAAAAAGCCTAAAAAATGGCTTTTTGTGTCCTAAATAAGCGTTTTTTAGCCTAAAAATAGCTATTTTTGCGTTAAACAATGGCATTTTAGCTTACAATAAAGAGCTTTTAGCCAAAAAAGCGAGCAAAAAAGCCTTTGATTTTTGCCAAAAACGACTCCCAAAAATTCGCCTTTTGACACTGCCCCAAAGCGTCAAACACAAAAGAATTCAAATCGTTTTTCTCTTGCGCGGTAAGATTTTTCATTTTCAAACCTTCTTTCTCAAATGTAGAGCCGATTATAGCATAAAATTTACATTTTGAGAGTGAAATTTAAATTTTTTTGAATTTTTTGCCTTTTGCTTGATGAATTTAAAAAACAAGCCCTAAAAAATCAAATTTAAGGCATAAAAATTTGCAAAATTATGTCGATATTTAGCGAAATTTGCACGGAGGCTAAAATGCTTAATTTTATAAATTCTCACTCAAACTATGCTTATACAAATGTTTCAAAAGTAAATTCAAACACAACAAATTCAGCCCTTGCAAATAGCACAAATTCAACCCAAAATTCAAATTTTGCCAAAGAAAAAAGCCAAGCCACAAGTGAAATTTTAGGCTATGGCGTGGATAATGATGGCTTTTTCACACAGGATTTTAACGAAGCGGCAAGCATACCAAAAAGCTTTAAAATCCACGCCAAACAAATCAAATCTTTTTACGACACTTTCACAAGCTTTATACCCACGCACAACAGCATCGACATAGCCAAAACGCTAGGCAACGCCTACAAAGCCTTTGAAAGCGAAATGGGGACAAATTTACAGCAAAATTACAGCGCAGATGAATTTGCGCGTTTAAGTGCCACAAACAAGCGTTTGAGCGACAAACTGAACTCCATAAACGCCCTACAAAATGAGCTTGACAAACAAGGCTTGAAAGCCGAAAGTATCGATTTTGGAGCATTTTTAAGCCCAAACACACTCAGCCCATACACGCAAGATGAGCGCATCGACAAAAGCGCACTTTTCGCCCTTTATATCAACAGCGATTTCATCGAGGGCGAGGTAAATATGTATGGCAAGATAATGGGGCTTGACAAAACGATGAGTAAGGCGCAGGTGCAAGAGCTGCAAAATTTCATCAACGACAACCAAATCGCTGGGCTTTTAGGCGTGGGCGCAAATCCTTCTGGCTTTGAAAATATAATGCGAGCGAGTGATTTAAGCATAGCTGAATTTAAAGAAAAATGGCTTGAATTTAAGGCGCAAGCGGAGAAAAAATTTGAGCTGACTAATGCAAATAAAACGCAAAGCACAGGGCAAAATTCAGGCGCAAATTTACAGAATTTGAGCATAAATTTGACACAAAATGAAAACGAGCAAAACTTGGCGCAAAAACGCTCACCGATACAAGTAACGAGCAAAAGTCAAACTTACACAGACTCATACTTTGCTAAATACAAAGGCATTTTAGAGGACGCACAAAAAGAGCAAATGTTTGAAATTTTATTTGGCGTAAATTTAAGCAAGGCGGGCAAAAATGGCGTTTTAAATGGCGCGAATTTAAACAATGAAATTTCAAATAGCGGTTTTTCTGGCGCAAACGGCACGGGCTTAAACACAACTTTGATGAGCTTAAATTTAAGCAAAATTAAGCCCTTAAATAAAGTGGATATAAAGGCGTGAGTTTTAAAAATTTAAATTGTCGTTTGAATTTTTTGAATTTAGGCTTAAAATTAGGCTTTTAAAATGTGGATTTTGCGACTTTTGTGTCGTTGCAAATAAATGTTAGCAAGTAATGAGACAATTTATCACAAATCATCATTGAAAGCAAATTTAAATGGTAAATTCTACTACTCATCATCGCAAGCCATTTTCACAAAAAACGGCGTGGCAATCTATGCAAATTTGGGGTTTTGGCGGTGGAATTTTTTTGGTGTGTGGGTTTTGCTTTTGGGCAGAATTTTTGAAATGTCTGTCATTGCAAACAAATCACCTTTTCCAAAAACTCAGCCATTATAGTGCGCTCAATGCCCCCAAAATTCACGCCTACCTTGCCCTTGTGCGCGCCCACAACTCGCCCTATGCCAAAGATTTTATGCTTTACCAAATCGCCCTTTTTAAAAGGCTCGTTTGTGCGAATATGATTGATTTCACTTAAAAAATGACTTTTTCTCAATGGTTGAAACCGTCTTACATTGCACGAGCTTAAAAAAAGTTTCTTTTTTGCCCTTGTTATCGCCACATAGGCAAGTCTTCGCCCTTCTTCAATATCACTTTCACTTGGTTCAAAAGCGTCTTCGCCACGAAACATAGGAAAGAAATTATCCTCTTCAAGTCCTATGAGAAAAACAGCGTCAAATTCAAGCCCCTTGCTCGCGTGTATGCTCATCAAATACACGCACTCACCCTCTAAGCCATCTTGGTCGCTTTGCAAAGAAATGTCATTTAAAAGCTCGTTGATACTTGAAATTTCGCCACTATCTACTTTTTCTTTAACATTAGCGTAAAATTCATTGATATTTCGCACTTTATTATCATCTCCGCTAATATCACTTTTATAGAATTCTTTGAGTTTTATTTTGTTCTCAAATTCATTTAAAAGTAACTTTATATCATCAATTTGACTTAAATACTCTATCGTATTGATAAATTTTTCCATTTCATTGTCAAGTTTTGCGCTAAAAAATTTCGTTCCTTGCAGGGCGCAAAGTGTCTCAAAAAGCGGTAAATTCAGCTCTTTTGCCTTACTTTGGAGCTTTTTAAAACTCGTTTCGCCAAAGGCGCGTTTGGGTTTGTTGATGATTCGTTTTAGCGAAAAATCATCGTTGTGATTAAGCAAAAAGCGCAAATAAGCAATGATGTCTTTTATCTCAGCACGCTCATAAAAACGCATTCCGCTTAAAATTTTAAAAGGAATTCTTGCTTTCATCAACGCTTCCTCAAACGCAAGAGAAAGCGCATTTATACGATATAAAATCGCAATTTCACTAGGTCTAATCCCACTTTGCAAGAGTTCTTTTATGTAAGAAACCACTTTCTTACTTTCTTCTTTTTCATTTTCATTTTCTAAAATTTCAATTTCATCGCCGTTTTCTTTTGTGCTGATGAGTATTTTTCCAAGCCTTTTTTTATTATGTGAGATAAGTGCATTTGCTGCTTTTAGTATAGTGTCTGTCGAGCGGTAGTTTTGTTCGAGTTTGACGAGTTTGACATTGTGAAATTGCTTTTGAAAATTTAAGATATTTTCGATTTTTGCTCCGCGCCAAGCGTAAATGCTTTGGTCATCATCGCCTACCACAGCGATATTTTCGTGCGTGGTGCAAAGTTTTTGTAGAATTTGAAATTGCAATTCGTTCGTGTCTTGATACTCATCAACCATTATGTAGCGGTATTTTGCGCTTTGTTCTTTGGCGAAATTTTCATCAGCGTTTAAAATGTTGTATGAAAGCAAAAGCAAGTCGTCAAAATCTACATAATTGTTTTTTAATAAAGCATTTTGATAAGCTTCATAATATGTCGGTTGATTTTGTAATTTTATTTTTTCGCTTTCATTTAAGGTATTATTTTTATAATTTGAGATTTCGTTCAGTATCGTTGAAGTGCGTGTTTTATCGTATTCATACATTATAGATTTGATAATTTTCTTTTGGTCGTCCGTGTCAATCACCACAAAATCATTCTTTCGCCCAAGTCTTTCAATGTAAAGGCGCAAAAACATAAGCCCAAATTTATGAAAAGTGCAAAGCAAGGGGTTTTGCCCAGCATTGTGCGTGAGTAAATTCAAAGCCCGCGTTCTCATCACGCTCGCGGCTTTGTTGGTGAAAGTAAGCGTGAGCGTGTTTGTCGCGGGAATGCCCACTTCATCGATGAGATAAGCAAGTCGCGTGGTGATGGTTTTGGTTTTGCCACTGCCCGCACCTGCTAAAATCAGCATAGCCCCGTCTATGTGGGCGGCTGCTTCTTGCTGAGCCTTGTTTAATCCCGCGAAAATACTCATTTTTTAAGGCTGTCTTTGTTTTTGGGGTTGTTTAAAAAGATATTCATCGAATTTTGTGCGCTTTTTTTCTCGCCGCCTTGATAAAAGCTAAAATTCACAAAAATAATGTCGTTTTCAACCTGAATTTGCGTTATCGCACCCAAATCCACGCTCACAAAAGTGGCAAAGTCGTTTGGTCCAAAACCAGCGTGGAAAGTCATCTTAAATTTATCAAGCTCAATGCTCTCAAAGGTATAACCAGCCAGCACAAATAGCACCAAAGGGTTTTTGCTCGGGTCTAAATCCTTTGGCAACTGCGGCTCATAGCTGCAAAATTTGGTATTTGCCACAATGCTAAATTCGATTTTAAGCTCCATAAGCCTTGAAATAATCTCATAACAATGCCCTTGCATAAGGCTTATAAAGCCCTTGTCTTTAAGAATTTTTTCTATCATTTTCGCCCCTTTTTGCCCACATATACTAGCATAAATTTTTTAACCAAACAAGCACAAAAGGCGAATTTAAAGGCTTATTTCAGTCTCAAAAACTCGCTTACTAGCTTTTCTATCTCTTTTACGCCAAGCTGCCAAAAATTTTTGTCCTCTATGTCAAAGCCAAAAAGCCCCACAAGCTCTTTTGGGCTTTTGCTGCCACCAAGGCTTAGCATTTGCAAGTAGCGCGCCTTAAAGTCCTTGCACTCGCCGCTTTTATAAAGCCCATAAAGTGCCAGCACCAAAAGTTGCGCGTAAGCATAAGCGTAGCAGTAAAAAGGCGTGTGGATAAAGTGCGGTATATAACTCCACCAAAGCCTATAATGCGGGCTTAGCTTGACGCTTTCGCCAAACATTTTTTTGCTCTCTTTAAGCCAAATTTCGCCAAATTCAGCCTCGCTCAGCTCGCCCTTGTGCGCGTGAATTTCGCGCTCAAAGGTTGTGAAATTGATTTGCCTGTAAAGCGTGGCAAAAATGTCTTCTAATTTCGCCGCATAAAGCCCGATAAGCTCGTCTTTTTTAAGCTCATTTTTCATAGAGTCAAAAACAAGCATTTCAGCAAAGACAGAAGCCGTCTCAGCTGTGGTAAGCGGGGTGTCTTGGTTTAAAAAACTCACCTTGTAGCTTAAATTTTGATGAATAGCGTGTCCTAGCTCGTGCGCTAGGGTAAATAAATCCCGCCTGCGCCCCGTGAAATTCAGCATTACAAAGGGGTGCGCATCGCTTGTAGTGGAGTGCGAAAACGCCCCGCCTTGCTTGTTTGCGCTTGGATACACATCAACCCAGCCATTTTCAAACGCCCTTTTAGCCGTGCTTGCAAACTCGCTTGAAAAGGCTTCAAAGGCTTTAAGCACGATTTTTTGGGCTTTTGGATACTCTATGCTTATGTCCTTGCCAACAGGCGCGTATCTGTCATAATCTTTAAGCGTTTTAAGCCCTAAAATTCGCTTTTTGCGCTCGTAAAAGGTGCTGACAAGATGAAAGTTTTTTTCAGTCGTTTCAATGAGCGAATCCACGCTCGTGCGCGAAATTTGGTTGCTTATGTGGCGCGCTTCTTCGGCGTTTGCGTATCCTCGCAGCTCATCAAGGCTCTTGCGCTCGGCTTTTATCATATTAAAAATATAGCTAAGAAGTGGGACATTTTTTTTCAAAACCTTGCTAAACGCCTTTGCAGCGGCTTTTCTTTCCTTTCTGTTTGCGCTGTAAAGTTTGCTTAAAATCTCTTCTTCGCTCAAAATTTCGTCCCCAAAAGGCACTTTTATGCGGCTCATCGTTTCATCAAAAAGTCGCCCAAAAGCACTTGCGCCCGTGCTTGACATAAAGAGCAAGATGCGTTCTTCTTTTTGGCTTAAATTATGCTTTTTGTTTTTGATGAGATTTTGTAAGTAAAATTCATAGCCCACGCACTCTTTGATGAGCATTTGCGCCTTGTTTTGGCTGATTTGGCAAAATTCTAGCTCGAAAAAAAGCAGATTTTCCTCCGTTTTTTTGCACTCGTTTTCAAATTTCGCATACAAAGCGCCATTTGCCGTGTCCTTTGCAAAGCGCAAATACGCATAGCTCATCACTTTGGCAACGCCACAAGCAATTTGCTCGAACTCTTTTAGGGCGTTTAAAAACTCCACGCTTTTAAGCTCGCCAAGCTTGTTTTCATAAATGCCCCTAAATTTCTTTGAATGCTCTTGCAAAGCCTGCAAATACGCACTCGCACTTCTTTCACTCTCAAACAAATCCTTTAAATTCCACTGCATTTTGTGTCCTTTTTGATGATTTTTCTTAAAAGTATAGCAGATTGAATTAAATTTTGTAAATTCAAAGTGCATTTGACTTAAATTTTTTGCTAAAACGGAGAAATTTAAAAGCTATTTTAAAGCAAAAATTTGCTAAATTTCACTCGGTTTTTGCTAAAATTTCGCTAAAATTCAAGGCGCAGTTCGCAAAAAAACATAAAACATAAAAACAACAAAACAAAAGCACAACAAAAAAAAGACAAAGACTAAAAGCGTAAAAACAACAAAAAAACAAAAAACAAAGGCACAAAAAAAGTAAAAGCTAAAAATAAGGCAAACGGAGTAAAATTTGATAGAAGATATCATTCATCAACAGACTTTAACCGACTTAAAAATCCTGCTCGCTGTGGCGTGCTGCTTGCTTTTTTCGCCATATCTGGCGAAATTTTTGCACCTGCCGACTTCTGCTATGGAAATCATTTTAGGCTCGCTCATAGCGACCTTTGGCTTTACCTTGCAAAGTGCGAATTTCGAGCTTTTGGCGAAAGTGGGCTTTTACTACTTAATGTTTATGGCGGGTATGAAGGTGAATTTGCGCGTGTATTTCACGCTTGGGCGGAGTTTTTTTAGGCGCACACTGCTTTATATCGTGCTTTTGTATGCTTTAAGTGGCGTTATCGTTTATATTTTCGGCGTTTCGCCCGTGTTTATCATCATCTTGCCCGTGATGAGCGTGGGGCTTTTGTCGATTTTGTTTAAAGAATTCGGCAAAAACTGCGAATGGCTCAACACCGCTATGCTCGTGGCTATCTTTGCTGAGGTTATTTCTATCGTCCTACTTGCCATAGTTGGAGCGTTTTTACATAGTCAAAATGCCCTTGAAGTCGGCAAAAGCCTAGTGTATCTTTTTGTGTTTTTGATTTTGTGCTGGTTTGGCTTTAAGGCTTTGCGGGCGGTGTTTGTGTGGTATCCAAACCTGCGCACCATCATTATGCCGTGGCAGGACAAGGACGAAAAGGACATTCGCTTTTGTATGGGCATTTTTATACTCATCATCTGCGCGATGATTTTTTCGCGCCTTGAAATCGCGCTTGGTGCTTTTATCGCTGGGGCTTTCATCGCTACATTTTTCAACCACAAAAAAGACTTAGAACACAAGCTCGCGGGCTTTGGCTTTGGCTTTTTGATACCGATTTTTTTCATCTACATAGGCTCGACTTTTGACTTGAATTTGCTGCTTGATTTAGCCGTGCTTGAAAGCGCGCTTTTTATGTTTTTTGCTATGCTTGCGCTACGCCTTTGCGGTGCTTTGGTATTTTTGCGTAAATTTGGGGCGAAAAACACCCTGCTTTTCGCGCTTAGCCACTCGATGCCGCTCACCTTACTCATCGCCACGGCGACTCTGTCTTACAAGGCTGGTATCATCAACCACACGCTTTACTCGGCGCTCATTTTAACGGCTTTGCTTGAAGCCGTGCTTGTGATGAGCGCGATTCGGCTCATTTTTTACCACAAAAAGCCCTAGTTTTCTAAATCCTGCACGACTTTGGCGAAGTATTCTTTGAGCTTTTCGCCTGTTTTGTTAGCGACAAAGGTGTATTTCTCGCGCCCGTCCTTAATGGGCGGGACTTTGAAGTTAAAGCGAAATCTTTTGTGCTGCACCGTTTTGTTGCCTTTTAAGCGCAAAATTTTGTAGCGCACATTGATATAAGCCATTTCTTGCGTGCCAAAAAACCAGCTTGTTTCGTCTTTAAGCAAGCACTCGTTAAACACCACAAGCAGTATGAATTCGGGCTTTTTGACATACATTCTGTCAAAACTTGTCTCCAAATCAAGAAGCGGGGAGATGAAAAACTGCTTTTCGTGCTCGTTTTTGTCAAGCTTTTTGAAATTCGCCGCCGTTTCGTAAAGGGTGTTGTTTTGGGTGTTTAAAAGCTGCACGCTTTTGTCTGAATTTGCCTCGTTGATGAATTTTTCAAAGATATTTTTCAAAAATTCATCGCCGCTTATGCTCAAATTCTCAAATTCCAAGTGCAAATTCTCATTATAGCCCGCAAACAGCACGAAATCCTTGTCCGTGTCCTCATACTGCAAGTAAATGTCGTTTCTTGCAAGCTCGGCTGAGCTGTCAAAGAGCGGTTCTTTGGGCTTTGTGCTGATATCAACTTGCTGCAAGTCTATAAGCTCGAATTCCTCTGGCACATAAATTTTAATCACCATTTTGTGCGTGTATTCGTTGATGTCGCCCTCATCGGCAAAGGCGACAAAGGCAAGCAGCAAGGCGGCGAGTTTCACGGCTTTCATTTTTCCCCCAAAAAAATGGTTATTTTACAACAAAAAAGTGAATTTTTAAATTTCAAGGCGTTTAAATTTAGCTTAAATGATGATTTGCCTTGCGAATTTAGCTTGTGAAAGGGCGATAAAATGCTCGCAAAGAAAGCCCTGCTCGTTGTAGCTTAAAAAATCATCGTCTTTACTCTTTGAATTTGCGGCGTTTTGCAAGGCTTGTGCGTTAAATTTCCCCATAAAACCGCCACTTTGATTAAGCAAAAAGTCCCCAGCCGCTATGTCCCAAGAGTGCAAGTTTTCAAAGCGATGATAAACGCCCGCCTTGCCGTCAAGTAAGGCGATGAATTTAAGTGCAGAGCTGATTTTCGTGGGCGTAAGTGCGTTTTTAGCTAAAAATTCAGCATTTTTTTCGTTTGGGTGATGCACGCTTACCAAAGCGACATTTTTGTGCGCTTCAAAGTTGCCTACACAAAGGGGTTTGCCGTTTTTGTAAAGCACGCTTTCTTTGTGAGCGTAGTAAAGCTCATTTGTGCTTGGCTTAGCGATGACGGCTAAAATAGGGCGTTTGCGAGCAATCAACGCAACCAAAACGCAGTATTCATCGCTGCCCTTGATGAAACTCTTTGTCCCATCAAGCGGGTCGATGAGCCAAAAAGCGTCCAAATCCTTGCGTTTTTCATAGGCAAGTGGCTGTTCTTCTGAGCAAATGGCTAGCCCGCTTTGAGCGAGTTGGGCGCATAAAATTTCATTTGAAGCTAAATCCGCCGAGCTTAAAGGCGAGCCGTCATCTTTTTGCCAAATTTCAAGGTTTTTTTTCGCTGCCAAAATCGCCGCACAAGCCTTTTGCGTGGCATTTAGCGCAAGGTTAAGCAAGAAGTTTAGGTTCATTTTTTTCCTTTACTTCTTGCATTATAGCGATTTTGTTTAAACCCTTTCTTTCTCGCCGACATAAAGTTGTCGTGGGCGCGTGATTTTCAGTGTCTCTTGCTCTTTTAGCTCTATCCACTGCGCTATCCAGCCCGGCGTTCTGCCGATGACAAAAAGCACGGCAAACATTTCGTTTGGAATTCCAAGCGCTTTAAGGATAAGCCCGCTGTGAAAATCCACATTTGGATACAAATTTCGCTTGACAAAATACTCATCATTAAGGGCGATTTCTTCGATGCGTGAAGCCACTTTGATGAGATTTGTGTCAATGCCGATTTCATCGATGAGCTGGTCGCGCAGTTTTTTAAGCACCTTTGCCCTTGGGTCAAAGTTTTTATACACGCGGTGTCCAAAGCCCATAAGCCTAAATGGGTCGTCTTTGTCCTTTGCTTTTTTGATAAACTCATCAACTCTATCAGGCGTGCCGATTTGCTCTAACATTCTTATCACGCCCTCATTTGCGCCTCCGTGAGCGTGTCCCCAAAGTGCGCCTATGCCTGCACTTATGCACGCATAAGGGTGAGCGTGCGTTGAGCCAACGGCGCGCACGGTCGAAGTGCTGGCGTTTTGCTCGTGGTCTATGTGGAGCATAAACACAGTATCAAGCGCCTTTACTTCGATAGGGCGCAGCTCCACATGGTCGTAAGGATAAGTGCGCAACATATACAAGAAATTTTCAGTAAAGCCGCGGTCTAAATTTGGATACGCCATAGGAAAGCCGTTTTTGTAGCGATAAGCAGCCGCTGCAATGGTAGGCATTTTAGCCACTATGCGCGCTGCCATCTCCATATACTCAGCCTCAATGTCCATATTTAAATGGTCTGGATAAAAAGTCGAAAGCGATGAAACCGCCGCTTGCATAACCGCCATAGGATGCGCATTGTCAGGGAAAGCGTCAAAAATCTTGTGCATACCCTCGTGGATAAACGAACGCTTTTTAAGCTCGTAGCGAAAGTCCTCAAAACGCTTTTCATCGGGCAAAGATTTGTAGAGTAGCAAATGCACCACATCTAAAAAGCGTTTATGCTCGGCTAGCCACTCGATAGGATAGCCTCTGTGCATCAAAATGCCGTTTTCTCCGTCTATGTAAGTGATATCTGACTTACAAGTTGCCGTTGAAGTAAGCCCCTCATCGTAGCTAAACATACCCGCTTGCTTGTAAAGGCTGCTTATGTCGATAACGCTTGGACCAAGCGAGCCGTCAAGTATGGGAAACTCATAACTCTTGCCGTTTCGGTTGTCGGTTAGGGTAACTGAATTCTGTGCCATTTTTGTTCCTTTTTTGTGATTTTATAAGCATATATTAACAAAAATTCTTAAAATTTTAAATCATTTTACTCTTTTTCATCAAATTTTGAGTATAAAAGTAACAAATTTTTTATACATTTTTACTTTTTGCAAGCATAAAGGACAAAAACGCTGTTTTAAGGGCAAACCGAGCAAACTCATTTTACCCCAAATTTGCTTTAAATTTTATCTTGTCTATTTTGCGCTTTTAAATTTGAGTTTAAAATTTGCAAAATCGCTCAAATCACCACCACTTCGCGTTCTAAATGCAAGCCAAATTCATCAAACACCCTTTTTTCGGCTAGTTCGATGAGATAAATCGCGTCCTCAAAGCTGGCGTTTTTGACATTGATGAGAAAATTTGCGTGTTTATCACTTATCATCGCGCCGCCTTTTTTCAAGCCTTTAAGCCCCACAGCCTCCACTAAACGCCCCGCAAAATCGCCCTTTGGGTTTTTAAAAATCGACCCAAAGCTCGCTCCGCTTGGTTGGTTGCTTCGCGCACTCTTTAAAAGCTCATCTTTTTGCGCGTCAAAGCCAAATTTAAGCTTAAATTTCGCGCTAAACATAGCTTCATTTATGGGGCAAAAGCGGTAGCTAAAAGCGATTTCTTCGCGCAAAAGCTCGCTTTTAGCTAAATTTACACTCAGCAAATTCGCGCTTATGCACTCATCTTTAAGCCCAGCGTTCATTTTCAAAAGCCCGCCAAGTAGCCCGGGTATCTTACGCAAAAACTCCAAACCGCCTAAATTTCGCTCTTTGCAAAAGCTATGGATTTTGCTAGCCCTTGTCGCGCAGCCGATTTCAAGCACGCAAAATTCAGCATTTTGCTCCAAAATTTCGATAAAGTCAAAGTTTTTTCCCAAAATGCCAAGCGTTTTTGGAGCAGGCGAAACGAGCAAGTTGTTTGCCCCGCCGATGATGAAAGCGTTAAATTCAGCCCTTTCATCAAGCACGGCTACTTCGTAAGTCCCGCCTATGCGCACCGAGCTGTATTTGGCAAAGTCGATTTTCATCGTATGAGCGCGGGGATTTGGTTAAACAGCCCCGTGGTAAAGTCCATCATCATATTCATCATCCACGGCATTATGAAGATAAGCACCACCACGACAAGCAGGATTTTAGGCACAAAAGAAAGCGTCATCTCGTTGATTTGCGTTGTGGCTTGAAAGATAGAGATGATAAGCCCCGCAAAAAGCCCAGCCAGCAGCATAGGCAAAGAAAGCATTAAGGTTATCTTAAAGGTTTGCACGCCCAAAGCCACTAATGAACTCTCCATTATCCACCTTTTTGCGAGCTTTTGCGCCGTGTCGCGCCAAAGCAAATCGCCTTAAATTTCGCATAATGATAGCATAAAAACTTGAATTTGCGTTGAGAAAAGAAAAAATTTGGTGCATTTTTTAAATGAGCGGCGAATTTTAAAATGAGTGGCGAAAATTGAGTGCGAATTTGTTTCAAATTTACACGGACGGAAAAATTTTTTGCAAATTTTTGCAAATTTTCTTATATCATTTACTTTCTGTTGGGGGGGGGGGCTTGTATTATTAGCTTATCTTAAATTTTTTAGACTTTTTTGTGTAAAAAAGGCTTGAAAATTTAGAAATTCATCTCAAAGGACTCGTATGAGTATCAACAAAATGGCTTTAAGCCTTGCAGTGGCTGGGGTTTTGGGTGCTAGCAGTGCGCTGGCTGAACAAAGTGGCGCTTTTATCGGCGGTGGCTTTGGTTTTCACGGAGCGAGTAGGAAAACAAATTTAAACTACAATCTCATCATAACAAATATCAATGTCAAAGTCCAAGAAGAAGACAACGCCAAAGATACGAGTATCTCTCTTGTGGCGGGCTATAAAAATATAGACAAAGAAAATTCAGGCACAAGGGTGTATATCAACTATGATTTTAACAATGTCAAAATCAAAGAAGAAGGCGAAGAAACAATCCTAAGCGGTTATCATATCGTGGGGATAAATGCGGACTTGCTTTATAATTTCAACCCCAAATTTGGCGTTTTTGTGGGCGTAAATTTGGGCGCGATAAACTGGGGAAAGGATATTTGGAGTTTAGCACCTGAAAAAGATAGTGAAGTATGGAGAATCTACGCAGCAGGACAGCTTGGCTTGCGCTGGATTTTTGGCGAAACGCAAAAACACTCTGTGGAGCTTTTTGCTAAACTTCCATTTACCGAGACAACCATAGTGTATCAAACTCCACAAGGCGAACAAGTAGGCGAAACCAAGCTCAAACAACAATACAACGCTGGATTTCGCTATGTTTATGCCTTTTAAATGCTGAATTTTGGGCTTTTGGGTTGCACTTTTTGCAAGAAAAAGGCAAGGCTTTGAGCGCAAGCACCTTTTAAAGCCCTAAATTTAAGGGTTTAGCCTTGCCTGTGAAAAGGACAAGCCGCAAAGCTCATCTCCACAGCGCAAAAGTGCTGGTGAGTGGTGCTTAAATGCTTGATGAGCGCGCCTTTTTGCTTGTCGTTGTCGTGCAAGATGAGTTCTTTGTTAAGATAGGCGATTTTATCGGCATAGCCAAGCACCAAATTTATGTCGTGGCACACTACGATGACGCCCACGCCGCCTTTGTGTAGGGCGTTTAAAAGCTCAAAAATCTCCACAGAGCTTTGAGAGTCAAGGCTGGCGGTAGGTTCATCAAGGATTAAAAGCTGACACTTGCTCACCAAAGCCCTTGCGATAAAGGCTTTTTGGCGTTGTCCGCCGCTTAACTCGCTGATTTTTGCTTGCGCAAATCCGTTCAAACCTACTTTTTCAAGGGCTTTGATGGCTTTTTCTTTGTCTTTTTTGCTGTAAAAGCCAAATTTTTTTGTCCCCAAAAGCCCCATCAAAACGAGTTCGAGCGTGCAAATAGGAAAATCATCATTCGCGTTTAAATTCTGCGGGACATAGCCTAGTGCGCCTTTTTTCAGGCTCAAATGCACGCTTTTGCTTTTGATAAGCCCTAAAATCAGCTTCAAAAGCGTGGATTTACCGCCTCCATTTGGTCCTATGATACCTAAAAAGTCCTTATCATCGTAGTTTAAATTCACATTTTCAAGCACAGGCTTGTTTTCATAGGCAAAATTTAGATTTTGTATGCTTAAAATTTGCATTAAAATACCCCCGATTGAGCGTTAAAAAATATAAAAGCCCCAAGTGCCAGCATAAAGAGCAGTGCAAAATACTCCAAAGCGTTAGAAACTCTTTGTGTTTTCGCGCTCAAACGCACCTTATGCGCGACAACAGCGGCAACAAACACGACACAAGTCATTCCAAGTGCGATACAAAAGGCACTCAAAAGGGCTGCGCTAAAACTCACTTCATAAGCGAGCAAAAATACAAGCACCATTGTAGGACAAGGCACGATTCCAGCGGCAACAACAATGGCTAGCTCTGAAAAATCGGCTTTCTTAAAAGATATTGTAGCGAAATTTGTGCCTTTTTTAGTCGCATTTTGTGGGCGAAAATTGAGATTATTTTGGGCGATATTTGTTTTTAAATGGCTTTGAGTTGTCGCATCTATCACGCTTTGCCCTTTACAAGCAGGACAAGAACAGCCTTTTGAATGTGGTTTGAGTATCTTTTTACTTAACAAAAACAAGGCTACAAAGACGATAAGCGTGCTTGAAATTTGCGTGATGATGACATTTGCGTTGTTTGCAAGGCTTTGCACCACGACTTTTAGCACTACAAGGGCTATGCTTACGAGCAAAAAGGCGCTTAAAATATGCACTATGCCGACTTTTAAAGCAAAGCTAAACGCCTTTGTATAAGAACTTTTATGTGCTAGAAAATACGAACTAGTAAGCAGTTTAGCGTGTCCGGGCGCACTAGCGTGAAAGATACCATAAGCAAAACTTACGCCCATTAGGGCTAAAAAGCCCATAAATCCACTTTCTCCGTTTATATAAGCCTTGATGAGTGCGATAAATTTAGCGTTAAGAGCGAGTGCCTTTTGCCAAAATTTATCCCAAAGGCTTGAATTTTGGGCGTTTGTGTCTTGTTTTAATGGTGCATTGTCAAGGCTTTTTTGGTTTGTAAGCTCTTTTTTAGGGCTTTGTGGCGCATTGTTTTGATTTGCATTTGATGGCAAGGCTTGCACCTTGCTAAAATTTATGACATTTGCGTTGAGATTGCCTACCAAATAGCCATTTTCCAGCGCAAAAGGCTCAGGCTGTAAAAAGAAAAAAGCAAAAAAGCCCTCATCATCTTGCACCTTCAAGCCAAAGCGTTCATCGGCGTTAATGCTCACGCCAAGCTCGTAGCGATAGCTCAACTCGTTGTTTTTGATAGTAGCTTCATAGCTTTTTAGCTTGAATTTAGCGGGTTTTAGTGTGTCATCATCTGCTACAAACACCTGTGTGAGATGATTTCGTGGCAGCACATAATCAATAAGTGCTGCTTTTATAGCCTTTTGCTCCTTTGTGTCTAAATTTTTATCATCATTAAAATCATAATTTTGCAAAAGCATATCATTAAATTCCTTTGAAAAGCTCCATTCAAAGCTTATGCTTTCGATTTTATCCTTATTTGCCTTAAAGCCTACGCTAATGTGCGTTGTGGGCGTATAAGACGCACAAAGCGCACAAGCATAGGCATTTATGCTAAAAAATGCAAACAAAAAGACTATAAAAAGGCGTTTCATTGAGCTATTTTCTTTGCGATTTCGAGCAAGTTTTTGCTGTAATCATCGCTTAAATGATTTAGCTCTACTATGCTTGCTTTAAGCTCTTTGGCAAGGGACTTTGCCGCATTTTGAGAAAAGCCTTTTTGCACGAAAATAGTTTTAATGTTTTCTTTTTTTGCCACGCTCACAAGCCTTTGCAAATCCTTTGTTTTTGGCTCTTTGCCCTCAATCTCCACAGGAATTTGCACTAAATGATAACGAGCAGCAAAATACGCTAAACTTGGGTGATAAATGATGAATTTTTTGTTTTTGCTCTTTTCAAAAAGGGCTGAAATTTCAGCGTTTAAAGCGTCAAGTTCGGCTTGAAATTGAGCTAAATTTGCTTCATACAAGGCTTTGTTTTGTGGATACTTGGCGATTAGGGCTTTGGCTATGGTGCTTGCTTGAATTTTCACTAAAATCGGGTCAAGCCAAATGTGCGGGTCCTTTTCGCTGTGTGTTTCGTGTGAATTTGAATGCTTGTGCGTGTGGCGTTCGTCTTTACCGTGCGCGTGTTCATCGTGGTCGTCTTTGCTGTGTTCGTGCAAAGTTTTTAAATTTCGCAAATCCTTGCCCGTGTCGATGACTTGCAAATTTGCAAAGTTGCTTTGAAATTTATCCGCAAAAACCCGCTCAAATTCAAGCCCTATGGTGAAGTAAATGTCGCTTTTTTCAAGCTTTTTCATCGTGGCTGGCTTAAAGTCAAAGTTGTGTTCATCAGTGCTTGCTGGGATTATGACATTTATGTCAAGGGTGTTAGCGGCGATTTTTTCCACAAAATACTTTTGCGGCGGGATGCTTACGCTCACAAGTGGCTTTGCGAAGCTAAAAGCAAGGCTTATAAAAAGCAAAAAAAGGCTTTTGTGTAGAATTTTAGACATTTCGTCTCCTTTGTAGAAAATTTTTACGGAGCGAATTTTATAATGATAAGGTTAATCAAAGTTAATTTAAGCCTTGCAAGACACAAACAAGGCTTAAATTTCAAGCCTTAAATTCACTCTTTAATGAGTGGTAAATTTGAGAGTAATTCTGTGAGTTTGATTTGCACCTTTGGCAAATGCTCGGCTACGCTAAGCCCTACGACTTGGGCGTTTTGGCTTATTAAATTTATAGCATTTATCACATTTTCCACGCTTAAAATGCCTGTATTTCCAACGGCTGCGTAAAGTTCTTTTGGGTCTAAAACATCTAAATCAAGATGAATGAGTGCTTTTTTCGCCCCGCTTTTTGCCAGCCACGCGCGAATCTCACTCATCGCCTTTGCCTCATTAGCGAGTATATCTTTGCCCCAAATGGCTTGTATGCCTAAACTCTCGCGTCTGTCGTTATAATGCTGAGCTTCGTTTGAATTTAGCCCTATAAAAAGGACATTTTGCGGCTTTATGTGAGCAGGAAGTGCGAATTCATCGCTTAAAGTTTTATCCCCAACTAAGGCACTCACCGCCATTGCGTGATAGCCCTTGTAAAAATCGTCCCCAGCCACGCCCAAATCAGGGTGCGCATCAATCCAAATCATCGCTACTTCGTCTTTGTATTTTTCAGCAAGATAGCTAAAAGGCGCGACAGATACGGCACACTCGCCCCCAAGAGTAAGAATTTTGGCTGGATTTTTAGCCCGCAAAAGCTCAAAAGCCTTTTTAGTCTGTGCTTGCAAGATGAATTTGTCGATAATGCCATCTTGTGCTAACCTTTTGCCGCTTTTATCGCTTTCATAATCCACGCTAATAGGCACTACGGCGGTGTTTTTGTCTAAATTCGCATTTAAATTTGAAACAAGCAAATTTAAAATTTGCGCGCCCAAAACATAGCCTTGTGCCGCCTCGCTTGGCTTTAAATCCTTAAAAAACGCCGCTATATCTCCGCCTTGCCACTGCGGATAAACTAGCTTTAAAGTCTCATTTTGCATTGTTTGCTCCTTTGCTTAAATTTCGGGCTTATTGCCGTGTATCAAATCAGCATATTTATTTTGATTAAAAGATGAATAAAATAAATCAATTGTATTCACAAGCGCAGTAAAATCAAAAACGAAATTAAATTCATTTGTATATAATCCCGTGTTTAACACAAATTTATAGTTTTCAAAGCTATAAATTCCTTGTAAATCTTGCATTATTGTTGTGGTTTTAGCAAGTAGGCAAATGTATTGAAAATCCTTGTCTATATAGCTTGTTTGATTGTTTGGGTGCGCCATAGCAAAATGCTGATTTGGCGTTAAAGCGATAAGATTTTCTATAAAATCACTAATTTGCGGAAACTCATTAGCTGGAAAAATATGATGAATTTGCGTAGCAGGAACTTGCTCGCTTTGTTGTTTTAGCTCTGAACAACTACCATTAAAATTATCGTTGTATCTACGGACAATTCTTTTGGCTTTTTGCACATTGTAGTGTGCGTTTGCTTGTAGCGCAAAAGCGGTTTGCTCGTATTCTTGTCTTGTTGTAATTTTATCTTTACCACTGAGTTCATCTCGCCAATTTATGCGATTGTATTTAAGTTCATCAAATGTGATAATGGTATTTGATAAATGTCCTTTTCTTGTCCCTTGTTTGCGCAAATTAAAAGCAAGTGGATTAAGAATTTTAGTAAAAATTCTGCCACATTCTACACTTCCATTGATATGTGTATTTTGAATAGTGAAATCAACAAATGCGTCTTTTAACAATTTAAAACTTTCTTTATTTTGTGCGTTAAAAAATGTTTCAAATACATTGTAAATTCCACTATCTTGCAATACTTTTTGAATATATAAAATTAAAAAAGTTAAAGCGTTTGTTTCTCTAATCATAATAAATTCAAGCAGTTTAAGATTGTTGATTTTAAATATATTTGTATTGCCCTTTTTATATGAAAGTTGCAAAATTCCACTATATGCCAAAAGATTGATAGGTTGGCTGAAAAATTTATCATACTCGTTGTTTGCATATGGTGAAGTAGTGTCGGGTTTAGAAAAAATAGCCATTACATTTTCTCTTGTATATGGGCTGTCCCAAATGTTACTGATTGAAAATTCCACTTGTGTGTCATAGTTTGTATATTCTAAAATGCAATCTGCAATTATCGACAGCACATCACAAGTGCATTTTTGGTCTATCCATCTAGCATTATGTGATTTCCTTATGTCATAATCATAGAAATTTAAAAAATCTTGTATTTGTTGTGTTTGCATTATTATCCTTTACGAATGCCAAACCAAAAACAGCTTGTGCTGTCGATATTTAAAGTGCGTGTTTGATAATTTCTAGCAATTTTATAAAAATGTCTAAATTCATCACTTGCTATATAATTTTGCTGTTGTTTCGTCAAATTTAGTTTTTCTTTTGGGATTAAAATCGCCACTGAACCATTGACGATAAAGCCTTTTTCTTTTTTTAATAAGCGCGGATTGTAAGTCATATTTGGCGTTAAATATACATCATCTCTATCTAAAAATTCTCCTATTTTAAATTTATGCAGCTCATCTTTTGAGATATAACTATCATAGCCTTTTATTTCTATGATTTTACCATTATCATCAATGTTTCGAGCCTTAATGACTCTCACATTTTTAGCGTTTTTAATTGTTGTGGTATTTGAATTTGTAAGTTGTCTATCCCTAAAAGCTTCAAAAATTCCAAGTTTCATATTGTCAAAAATCTTATCAAAAAAAGCATTTCTAAAAATTACCCAATAAGGCAACTTGTCATCAAAAATATAAACACTTTTTTGTAACAAACACATTTTTAAAGGCAGAGATTTGACATATACTTCTTTTGTTTTACCCGTGCTTATGTTGATTGTTTCAATCAGCACACCACTAAAACCAAGTTCTCCAAAATCTAAAATACTACTCACACCCTTTTCTTGCAATTTTTTGCGTGTGTTTTCATATTCTTTTGTGTTAAGCAAATTTTTAGGCATTATCATTGAGACAAAATCCGCCATTTTTAAAGATTTTTCCAAAAACAAACCTGCTAAATTACTCAAATTTTCACTAAATTCTTTTTTGTTGATTTGATTTTTGTTGAGCTTGGTAAATGGCGGATTGCCCACGATTAAATCAGCCTTTGTTTCATATTTCATAAAATCTTTACAAATAAAATTTAATTTAAAGTTTTTTGGAGCTAAATCTTTGTAAAGTAGTTTTAAAATTTTTAGATTATTTTCATCTATATCAATCAAATTTAAATTCACTTGCTTAATGTGGGCATATTTTTTAAACAAAATAGGCACGAAATTTCCGCAACCAACGCTTGGCTCAACGATAGTTATTTCGTCTTTATTAAAATTTGGTAAAGTTTTAGCAATTTCATTGACGATAAATTTGTTTGTAAAATAAGCTGCATTTTCAGCCCTTTGAGAATTTGCCATCTCAGCTAAATTTGATAAACACGCTTTTGAAATTTTGTGTAAATTTGCATTTATATAGTCGTTAAGATTTTGGCTATTTTGTAAGCCATATTTGGCGATTTCTTCTAAAATCTCTTTATTGTTTAGTTTTTGTTTTTGCATAAAGTTTTGAATTTTGTCTGCAATTTGCCTAAAAATGATAGTCGGCACTGCTTCGCCTATACTTTGTCTTATATTCATTTCATTTTGTTTGGATAATTTTTGTTTTTCTTGCTCGCTCAAAGCATTCAGCTCATCAAGACTTAAAGATAACCACGCAAAATTTTGTGGGATATTCATCATAAGCATTAACTCTCTAATAGAAAAAACTCTATCATCTTTTGGATGAATGGTATTTTGACTTGCAAGTTGGTCGTTTCTTGTGTGCACACAAGGGGCTACTGCGTCCCACTTTTGCCTTTTATATTTATCGCCATTTTTGGATTTGTTGATGATAATTTTGCCATTTATGAGTTGGTGTGGCTTTTTTTTGTTATCTTTATTATCAAAAGCACTTTGTCCTTCTTGCAAATCCTTTATCCATTCGCGCATATGTTGTGGATAAATTCTAAAACTATGATAAAAATCATTTTTGTCGAATTCACCCCATTCAAGTGATTTTAGCTTTGATATAAGCTCTCTTAATGTTTTTTCTGTTTGAAAGTTTGGAAAAAGTTCTATGCTAGCGATGAAATTTTTAAACTCGTCGCAAACACCTATAACAAGGGTTCTTGTCCTACTTGAATTTGCACCATAATTTTTAAAGTTGATGACTTCATTGTAGATAGAATACTCCTTTGAAAGATTTTGTTCTATCATTTTGCCTATTTCTACGACATTTCCTCCTTTATCCACGCAACCTGTTTTATAAAAACTTGACACATTTTCCAAGATAAAAAATCTCGGCTTAATTTGCGCTATAAGCTCTACACTTTCGACAACTAACGAATTTCGTTCTATTTCGTTGTTGTGTTTTTTGTGATTTGCCACGCTCATTCCTTGACAAGGCGGTGTAGCTACAAGCACATCAACCTTGTCGTTTCCTAACCTTTTGTAAGTGTTAATTTGCTTTAAAATTTGCTCTTTTATAGCTGAATTTTTAATGTCGCCACAAATATAGCCCTCATCAAATTTACATTTTTGATTGAGCCTTTGTATGTCTAGTCTTCTTTTAATCAGCTCATTTGTAGCAATGCACTCAAATCCAGCCTCTTTAAAACCATAGCACCCCACGCCAGCCGATGAAAACAACGAAATATAAGTAAGCGTCTTGTCAGGTAACATTAAATATCCTTGATATTGCTATATTAAATCTTTTTTAATTTGTAAGCGTTTGGTTAATAAGCTCAACACTCAAATTTATATTATAATACTTTTTTGTAAATTATATTTCAGCTTTTAAGCTTATCTTTTCCCGTCATTTGATAACTCTCTTCAACAAGCTTTTTTAAGGTTTTTAAATTCACGCTTTCATCTAGCTTTACGGTGAGCCAGTGTTTTTTGTTCATGTGATAAGCGCGAAAAAAGCTCGCATTATCTACCAAATCATCGATGATTTTGGGCTTTGCCTTGACATTCATAATGTTGATGATTTCATCTGTTTCAAGCCCTAATTTACGGGCATTTAAAGCCACTACAAGCGCATACCATTTTTTGTTTTCTTTGTGGCGAAAGATAGCCGAATTTGGCGAGTCAAGCCACAAAAATTCAAGCTCATCGCCATAATGCTCTTTGATATGCTCGATGATTTGCCTTGCGCGCGCATTTTCAAAGATATTTTTGTAGTTTTTGGTGCGATTTAGCAAAATCTCTTTTTCAAAGGCTCTTTTTTGCTCAAATTTGGTGTCGTAGTTTAAATGGCAAGTTTTTTTCATCACTATCCTTTGGGCGAATTTGGCACAATTCGCCCTTTTGGCGTGAAAATTTGCAAGTTTTAAATAACTTGCACCACTTTTTCAAAGCTTTGTCTTGTTTGGGGGTGCTTTGGAGCATTTTTTCTATATCCAAATGCCGTCATAACCGCTGTTTTAAAATGCTTTGTGTCAAGCAAACCTTCTTTTTGTAGGATTTCATTCACGCTTTGTCGGTTAAAACCTTCAATAGGCAAAGAGTCAATCCCAAGCAAGGCTGCACTTGTAAGCATATTGCCTAAGGCTATGTAGCGCTGCTTGCACGCCCAGTCAAAGAGCTTTTGCTCGTCATTGTAAATGCAAAAATGCTTTTTTTGAAATTCAGTGAAAAAATCCGTCCTTGCTTTTTGTGCGGTTTCATTTAAATTTTTCACTTCTTTCATTATATATGACAAATAGGCGCTTTCAGGGTGCAAATCCGCCCCAACTCGCGCTAAAATCACCACAAATTCGCTAGCGTTGTTAAGCGCATCTTGTCCGCCCCACGCCGCATCATAAATTTTTTGGCGAATTTCCTTGCTTTTGAGCACCAAAAATTTCCAAGGCTCAAAGCCAAATGAACTAGGGCTTAGCCTGCCTGCTTCTAAAATCGTGCGAAAGTCCGCTTCACTCACGCTTTTGCCCCCGTCAAATTCCTTGCAAGCGTGGCGAAATTTAAAAACTTCGGCGATTTTGTCATTTTCTAAAAATTTCATTGTGTATCCTTTCGGGTAAAGTTAAAATTCAGCACTCATTATAAGGTTTAATCGTTAATTGTTTTCAAATATAATGTCTCTTTCATAAGCACAAATTTAGGATAAAAAATGCCAAAAATCATCTTTATGGGAACTCCAAGCTATGCTGAACGCATTTTAGACGAGTTGATTGCTTGTAAATTTGGCATTGTGGGCGTTTTTACGGGCGAGGATAAGCCTTTTGGACGAAAGGGCGCGCTCAAACAAAGCGAAGTTAAGCGTTTAGCACAACGCAAAATTCCCCAAACGCCCATTTTCACGCCAAAAAGTTTAAAAACTAGCGAAGTTTTAGCACAAATTCAGGGCTTAAAGGCTGATTTTATCGTGGTTGCTGCTTATGGCAAACTTTTGCCAAAAGAGATTTTAAACTGCGCCCCTTGCATAAATTTACACGCTTCGCTTTTGCCAAAATACCGCGGGGCAAGCCCTATACAACAAGCGATTTTAAATGGGGACGAAACAAGCGGGGTTTGTGCTATGCTGATGAATGAAAGGCTTGATGGTGGGGCGGTTTTAAAGAGTGCGAGTTTAAATATAAAAAATAAAAGGGCTGATGAAGTGTTTTTAGCGATGAGCGAGCTTGCGGCAAAGCTATGTGTAGAGACTTTAAACGAATTTAGCACGCTCAAAGCCCTGCCACAAGATGAAAGCAAAGCTACTTTTTGCACCAAAATCAAAAAAGAAAACGGGCTTGTGAATTTAGATAACGCCAAAGAACTTTATCATAAATTTTTAGCCTTTTATCCTTGGCCAAGTGTCTTTTTAAGCAATGGTTTAAAGTTTATCGACATTGAGTTAGTGGATAATGCGGCGCACGAAAGGGACGGAGAAATTTTAAGCGTGGAAAAAGAGAGCTTTTTGCTTGCTTGCAAAACAGGCACGCTCAAAGTAAAGGCGTTGCAAGAAAGCGGCAAAAACAAAGTGAGCGCAAAAGACTATATCAACGGAAAAAGGCTGAAAAGTGGAGATAGTTTGTATCGATAAAATAGACTCTACGCATTTGTTTATGTGTAAAAAGGCAAGAAAAGGCGACATTGACAAGCCCTTTGCCCTTTACGCACTCGAACAAACAGGCGGTGTGGGAAGTAGGGATAACTCGTGGCAAAGTCAAAGGGGAAATTTGCACCTTTCGTTTTGTTTAAAGCGTGAAAATTTAGCTTCTGATTTGCCTTTATCATCTTTAAGCATTTATTTTGCCTTTCTTTTTAAGGAAGTTTTAGTGGCAAATGGCTCTTGCGTGTGGCTTAAATACCCTAATGATTTATATTTAGATGATAAAAAAGTAGGTGGGGTGATGAGTGCTAAAATCAATGATTTCATCATCATCAGCACGGGCATAAATGCTAAATTTGCGCCCTTTGGTGCAGCCACACTTGACATAAATGTCGATTTAGCAGACTTAGTGGATAAATTTGCAAAAGAAATTGAAAAAAATCTTTCTTGGAAAGAAATTTTCAGCAAATATATGGTAGAATTTCAAAAATCAAAAAATTACAGCTTTCACTACGATGGCAAGGAAGTGCCTTTGGATAGTGTTTTGCTCTGTGATGATGGTTCGATTTTATTTCAAAACAAAAGGATATATAGTCTAAGATGAGCGAGATAATCACGATTGCCAACCAAAAAGGTGGCGTAGGAAAGACAACAACGGCGATAAATTTAGCCGCGAGCTTAGCTGTGGCTGAAAAAAAGGTGCTTTTAGTCGATATAGACCCGCAAGCAAACGCAACCACAGGGCTTGGCTTTAACCGCAACAACTACGAGTATAACATTTACCATATATTCACAGGACGCAAGAAGCTTTCAGACATTATCCTTAAAAGCGAGCTGCCAAAGCTGCATTTAGCTCCGTCAAACATAGGACTTGTGGGCATCGAGCAAGAGTTAGCCAAAGAAGATAGCGTGCAAATGAAGACTATACTCAAAAAAGCCCTTGAAGAAGTGGCTGGTGATTATGATTTTATCATCATCGACAGCCCGCCAGCACTTGGAAGTATCACTATAAACGCTTTTGTGGCAAGTGATAGCGTAATAATCCCCATTCAATGTGAATTTTACGCATTAGAAGGCGTGGCTATGGTGTTAAATACCATAAAAATCATCAAAAAAACGCTCAATCCAAAGCTTAAAATTCGGGGCTTTTTGCCGACTATGTTTAGCATACAAAACAACCTTTCGCGCGACACGGTGGAGGATTTGAAACAAAATTTCAAAGAACAGCTCTTTCGTGTCGATGAAGAAGAGGATTTCATCATCGTTCCGCGCAATGTGAAATTAGCTGAAAGCCCGAGTTTTGGTAAGCCGATTATTTTATATGACATAAAATCGCCCGGCTCCATAGCTTATCAAAATTTGGCAACTTCGATTTTGAGGTAAGATATGGCAAAGAGAAAAGCACTAGGACGAGGACTTGAAAGCCTGCTTGGCGAGGCTGCTGAGGCTTATAGCAAGGATTTGGGTATCAATGTAAGCGATGTGCAAAACATTGAGATAGATTTAATCGCTCCAAACCCCTACCAACCGCGTAAAAATTTCGATGAAGACGCTCTAAACGAGCTAGCATCGTCCATAGAGGAATTTGGACTTATCCAACCTGTGGTGCTTTATAAAGACAATGATGACTCATACACTCTCATCGCTGGCGAACGCAGGCTTAGAGCTTGTAAGATTTTAGGAAAAACCGACATAAAGGCGGTTATATTAGATGCTGATGAGGACAAGCTCCGAGAACTCGCCCTTATAGAAAACATACAAAGAGAGGATTTAAATCCTATTGAGCTTGCAAGCTCTTACAAAGAGCTTATAGACACTATGAATATCACGCAAGAAGCCCTTGCAGCATACATACACAAATCCCGCCCGCAGATTACTAACACTTTAAGGCTACTTGAACTTGACAAAGACACGCAAGAGCTGATAATGCAAGGTAAAATTTCGCAAGGACACGCTAAAATGCTTGTAAGCCTTGACAAAAACGAACAAAAACTCGTCATAGATACGATTTTAGGGCAAAAACTTAATGTGCGCGACACTGAAAAGATGATTCAAAAGGTTAAAAAGAAAGAAAGTTTGGCTCAATTTGATGAAAATTACCACAAAGAGTTAAAAAAGTTGCAAGAAATTTTAAGCGAATTTGGCATAGAAAGCAAAATCAAAAGGGCGCAAATCATCTTAAATTTAGCAGATACTGAAAAGATAAAAGAATTAAACGCAAAATTATCATAATGTAAGATTGTTGTGTTATAATGTGATTTTTGTTACAAATTAAAGGATAAAAAATGTTTGACGATATTGCCTTATCGACTATGCTAGCCACTGCTGTCATCTTTTTAGCGGTGATTTTCATCTTAAATGTCTTGCTCTACAAGCCTTTGCTTAAATTTATGGACGAAAGAGCCGTTTCTATCGACAATGACGAAAAAAAAGTCAAAGACAACTTTGAAGAAATGACAAATTTCGGCGAAGAACTCACCAAAATCAAGCAAGATACGCGCGATGAGATAAACGCTATCAAGCAAAAAGCCACAGCACAGGCGCGTAGCCTAGCTGACGAGGAAATTCAAAAGAAAAAAGACGAGTTAGAACAAAAAATGCAAGCCTTTACCACTCAGCTTTTGCAAGAAAAAAACGAGTTAGAACACGAGCTAAAACTTCGCTTACCGCTGTGGCAAGAGTCCTTGCGTAAGAAAATCAAAGAGTTATAAAGGAAAATGATGAAAAATTTGCTTAAATTCACACTTTTTGCCGCCTTTGTGAGTGCGTTTTTGCCAAGTGCGCTTTTTGCAAGTAGTGGCGGGACAGATTATGACATAGTGCCAAGGACGATAAATTTTCTCATTTTTGCTGCGATTTTGGTGTATTTACTCAAAAATCCAGCTAAAAATTTCTACAACGGGCGAATTTCACGCATAGCCACAAGGCTTGATGACATACAAAAGCGCGTTTTGGAGAGCAAAAATAAAAAATTAGAGCTTCTTAAAAGCATAGAAAACGCCAAAAAAGAAAGCGAAGAAGCCATAGAGCTTGCTCAAAAAGAAGCCACTATCATCGCAAATAAAATAAAAGAAGACACAAAGGCTGAGCTGCTTTTGCTTGAACGCTATTTTGAAGAGCAAAAAGACTATGAGCGGCGCAAAATGCAAAAAGAAGTCATCGCAAGCATTTTAAATCAAATGTTTGAAAACAAAGAAAACGAGCTGAGCCAAGATGCTATCCTTGACATAATGCTCAAAAAGGTTTCATAATGGACAATCTCATCGCCAAACGATACGCTAAGGCTATCTTAACCCAAAAAAATGCCGATGAATTTTACGAGCTTTTATCCACGCTTGTGGGTGCTTTTTCGCTTGAAAAATTCAAAGCGATTTTGAATTCAAGCCAAATCAGCAAGGACGAAAAACTTAAATTCATCTCATCTTGCTTTGACAAAGGCAAGCCGAATTTTATGAATTTTCTTAAAATTTTAGCTCAAAATTCACGCCTTAATCTAATCCCGCAAATCGCGCAAGAATTAGGACGGCAAAAGGCTTTAAAAGCTCAAATTTATGAAGGCGTGGTGCATTCGCCAAAAGCCTTACATAAAAAAGAACTTGACGAGCTTGAAAAGAAGTTGAGTCAAAAATTCAAGCTCACCATAAGGCTGCGTAATGAAACAAACGCCGCCACACAGGGCATTAAGATAAGTTTAGATGAGCTAGGCTATGAGCTTGGCTTTTCTATGCAAGCACTCAAAAGCAAAATGAGTGAATACATACTCAAAACACTATAAAGGAGAAACGATGAAAATCAAAGCCGATGAAATCAGCTCTATCATCAAAGAAAAGATAGAAAATTTTGATTTAAATGTCGAAATCGAAGAAACAGGCAAAATCATCTCAGTAGCCGATGGCGTAGCCAAAGTCTATGGGCTTAAAAATGTTATGGCTGGGGAGATGGTTGAATTTGAAAACGGCGAAAAGGGAATGACACTGAACCTTGAAGAAGCAAGCGTTGGTATAGTCATACTTGGCAAGGGCGAGGGCTTGAAAGAAGGAAGCTCTGTCAAAAGGCTCAAAAAGCTCTTAAAAGTGCCTGTTGGGGACGCTATCATCGGGCGCGTGGTAAATGCACTTGGCGAGCCTATCGATGCCAAAGGCGCGATAAACGCCACAGAACACCGCTTTGTCGAAGAAAAAGCTAAGGGCATAATGGCGCGAAAAAGCGTGCATCAGCCTTTGCAAACGGGCTTAAAAGCCATCGATGCGCTTGTGCCTATCGGGCGCGGACAAAGAGAACTCATCATCGGCGACAGACAAACGGGCAAAACAACGGTTGCTGTGGATACGATTATCAACCAAAAAGGGCAGGACTGCATTTGTATTTATGTCGCCATAGGACAAAAGCAAAGCACGGTAGCACAGGTTGTCAAAAGGCTTGAAGAACACGGCGCGATGGATTACACCATAGTAGTAAGTGCTGGTGCGTCAGACCCTGCGGCTTTGCAATACCTAGCCCCTTACGCTGGCGTAACTATGGGCGAGTATTTTAGAGACAATGCCCGCCACGCGCTTATCATCTATGATGATTTAAGCAAACACGCTGTGGCTTACCGCGAGATGAGCCTTATCTTGCGCCGCCCACCAGGACGCGAAGCCTACCCCGGCGATGTCTTTTACCTGCACTCACGGCTTTTGGAGCGGGCAAGCAAACTAAGCGATGCGCTTGGAGCTGGCTCTCTTACGGCTTTGCCTATCATCGAAACGCAAGCGGGCGATGTCTCTGCTTACATTCCTACAAATGTGATTTCTATCACAGATGGGCAAATTTTCCTTGAAACGGATTTGTTTAACGCGGGCGTGCGCCCTGCCATAAATGTGGGACTTTCAGTTTCTCGCGTGGGCGGTGCGGCGCAGATAAAAGCTATAAAGCAAGTTTCTGGGAATTTAAGGCTTGATTTAGCGCAATACAGAGAGCTTCAAGCCTTTGCGCAGTTTGCAAGCGATTTGGACGAATCAAGCCGCAAGCAATTAGAGCGCGGACAAAGAATGGTTGAAATTCTCAAACAACCACCTTACTCTCCGCTTGCCGTTGAAAAGCAAATCGTGCTTATCTTTGCTGGCACAAGGGGCTTTTTAGACGATGTGGAGGTTGAAAAAATCGGCGAATTTGAAAACGGGCTTTATCCTTTCATCGAGGCAAAATATGCTGGAATTTTAGAGCAGATTAAGAGCAAAAAAGCTCTTGATAAAGAGCTTGAAAACGAGCTAGCAAGTGCCATAAAAGAATACAAGGCAAGTCATATATAAAGGCGCGTTATGGCAAGTTTAAAAGAGATAAAACGAAAGATAAAAAGCGTCAAAAACACGCAAAAGACGACTAAGGCGATGAAGCTTGTCTCCACAGCCAAGCTTAACCGCGCCAAAGAAGCCGCAAGCAGGGCGAAATTTTTTGCTCAAAAGGTAGTGGAGGTTTTAAGCGAAATTTCGCTCAATATCAACACCATAACGCCTGATGACAAGCGTTTTGTGCTTTTTACTCAAAGAAAAGAGCCAAAGGTTATTGACATTATCTTTATCACTGCTGATAAAGGGCTTTGCGGGGGCTTTAACAACAAAACCATTAAAACCACTATGGATATGATAAAGCACTACAAAGAAAGCGGTATGCAAGTGAGGCTTAGGGCTGTGGGCAAAACGGGCATTGAATTTATGCGTTTTCAAGGCATAGAGCCGCACAAATGCTACTTGGGGCTGAGTTCAAGCCCTGATTATGAAAAGGCTTGTGGCGTGATACAAGAAGCGGTTGATGACTTTTTAGCAGGGGCGACTGATAAGGTTTTTGTGGTGCATAATGGCTACAAAAATATGATTTCACAAGAACTTCGCGTGGATAATCTTATCCCTATCGAGCCTTTGCGGGTGCAGGATTTAAGCAAGCAAAGCAAATCCGCCATAGAATTTGAGCCGCAAAGCGATGAGTTGATGAATGAGCTGATAAAAACATACTTTGAGTATAGTATGTATTTCGCGCTCATTGACTCGCTGGCTGCTGAGCATAGTGCGAGAATGCAGGCTATGGATAGTGCGACAAACAACGCCAAAGAAATGGTAAGAAAGCTCAGTCTTTCTTACAACAAAGCAAGACAAGAAAGCATCACCACTGAGCTTACCGAAATCGTAAGCGGTGTAGAATCAATGAAATAAAGGAGAGATAATGCAAGGGCTAATTTCACAAGTTTTAGGACCCGTTGTAGATGTGGATTTTAAAGATTATTTACCACAAATCAACGAGGCTTTAACCGTCCATTTTGAGGCTGAGGGCAAAAAACAAAAGCTCGTTTTAGAAGTAGCGGCGCATTTAGGCGACAACCGCGTGCGCACCATCGCTATGGATATGACTGATGGCTTGACACGCGGGCTAAGCGTGGAGGCTACGGGGAATTCCATAACCGTGCCTGTGGGCGAAAAGGTTTTGGGACGGATTTTTAATGTCGTGGGCGATTTGATTGACGAGGGCGAAGACACGAAATTTGAAAAGCGTTGGAGCATACACAGAGAACCGCCTAAATTTGAAGAGCAAAGCACGCAAAGCGAGATTTTTGAAACGGGCATTAAGGTGGTGGATTTGCTTGCCCCTTATGCAAAAGGCGGAAAAGTCGGGCTTTTTGGCGGTGCGGGCGTTGGCAAAACGGTTATCATTATGGAGCTTATCCACAATGTGGCGTTTAAACACAGCGGCTACTCTGTCTTTGCGGGCGTTGGCGAAAGGACACGCGAGGGAAACGACCTTTACAACGAGATGAAAGAAAGCAATGTCCTTGACAAAGTGGCTTTGTGCTACGGGCAAATGAACGAACCACCGGGAGCTAGAAACAGAATCGCTCTTACAGGGCTTACAATGGCTGAGTATTTTAGGGACGAAATGGGACTTGATGTGCTTATGTTTATCGACAACATTTTTAGATTTTCTCAATCAGGCTCTGAAATGTCGGCTTTGCTTGGGCGAATTCCATCAGCTGTTGGCTATCAACCAACGCTTGCTAGCGAAATGGGGCGTTTTCAAGAGCGTATCACTTCGACAAAAAAGGGTTCGATTACTTCCGTGCAAGCTGTTTATGTGCCAGCCGATGACTTAACCGACCCAGCACCAGCGACAGTGTTTGCGCACCTTGATGCGACAACGGTTTTGGAGCGAAGCATAGCTGAAAAGGGCATTTATCCAGCGGTTGACCCGCTTGGCTCTACTTCACGAATGCTTGACCCGCATATCATCGGCGATGAGCATTACAAGGTAGCGCGTGGCGTGCAATCCGTGCTGCAAAAGTATAAGGACTTGCAAGATATTATCGCCATTTTGGGTATGGACGAGCTGAGCGAAGAGGACAAACTTGTCGTTGAGCGGGCAAGGAAGATAGAGAAATTCTTATCTCAGCCTTTCTTTGTCGCTGAGGTTTTCACAGGAAGTGCGGGCAAATACATAGCTTTGGAGGACACCATAGCGGGCTTTAAAGGCATTTTGGAGGGTAAATACGACCACTTGCCTGAAAACGCCTTTTATATGGTAGGTAGCATAGAAGAAGCCGTTGCAAAGGCTGAAAACAGCAAGGGTTAAGTATGGAGAGCATTCATTTAGAAGTCGTTACGCCTATGGGTATGATTTATGATGGCGAGGCAAATGCCGTTGTCTTGCCCGGCAGTGAGGGTGAATTTGGTGTCTTAAAAGGACACGCATCGCTGGTGTCAAGCTTAAAGGCTGGCGTGATTGACATTCAAAAAGAAAACGACAAACACGAGCTTATCGCCATAGACTCAGGCTATGCTGAGGTGAATGAATTTAAAATCACCGTCCTTGCCAAAGGCGCAGTAGCCATAAACGCAAGCGGAGAAGTGGCGCAAAACCTTGCTAAGGCAAAAGAGTTGATTAAATCAATGAGCTCAGACAACGCCGCACTTGCCACGACTTTTGCAAACATTGATAGCAAATTAGGAGCTTTATGATGATAAATTTATCCGCGATAACGCATTTTTTCAGCGAATCAAGCTTGATTACCTACATAGTGCTGGCTTGGCTGTCGATTTATTTTATCTTATCTTTCACCATACTTTTTGCAAGGCTTACTTCCTTGTCGGTTTGGACAGCGAAAGAAAAGAGCAGCTTGGAGTATTTGCTGATGGGCAACAATGACATTTCAGAAACGGAGTCCATTTTGAAAAAATGCCCAACCCTTGAAAAAAATCACTTAGATATGTATAAAAACACCGCTGAAAAACGCGCCACTTCGGGGCTTACTTGGCTGAGTATCATCGCTAGCACGAGTCCTTTTATCGGGCTTTTTGGGACGGTTGTTTCTATACTTGAAACCTTTGGCGGACTTGGCACGCAAAATTCACTCAGTATCATCGCGCCTAAAATCAGCGAAGCCCTTGTGGCAACGGGTTGCGGTATCTTAGTGGCGATTCCAGCGTATAGTTTTCATCTCATCATCAAAAGAAAAGCCTTTGAGCTTATGCAGCTCATCGACAATGAAATCAAAGTGCTGACAAAGGCGTAATGATGGCGTTTGATGATAAACCAGAGCTTAATATAACGCCCTTAGTGGATATTATGCTTGTGTTGTTGGCGATTTTAATGGTAACTGCGCCCACGATAACTTATGAAGAAAACATAAATTTACCCAAAGGTTCAGCCCAAACGCCAAATGTCGTTACACTCAAAAGCCTTATCATCGCCGTAAATGCGAAAAAAGACATTTACATAAATGACAAAAAATACAACTTTACGAGCTTTGCGGACAATCTCATCTTGTCAAAGTCTAAATTTAAGCTTGATGAGCCTGTTTTTATCCGTGCGGATAAGGATTTAAAATACGATGATGTGATGTTTGTGTTAAGCACGCTTAAAAATGCGGGCTTTACTAAGGTATCTTTGCAGACGGAGTAGAGCGTGAAAAACTATGGTATAGGGATTTTTAATGCCTTTTTACTCGCAATGGCTGTTTATGCGGGCTTGTTGTTTTTTATCTTTTTCAAAAGCGATGAGCGCGTAGTAAGATATACAGACACCAAAGACAACTTTGTCGATGTAGAACTTGGAGAATACAAACAGCCAGAAATTCAGCCAAAGCGCGAAAAAAAGCCTAAAATTCAGCCAAAAACCGAAGAAATAGGACAAGCCACGACAAACAAAGAAGTCAAAACCGAAGAAGTGGAACAAAAGCCGACAAATATCAATGATTTGTTTGGGGACACAGATAAATTTCAGCAAGAAAAAACCACTAAGGTGCAGTCTTCTGAGCAGTCAAACCCCGATGCGAGCAAGCCAAAGCCCAGAGAAAGCAGCACGCAAAGTGGCGATAATCTAATGCCTACCAAGCAAAAAGTGGGAGAAAGCAACAAAAAGCAACAAAAAGGGCTTTATGATAAATTTTTAGGCGCAGTGGAGCGCAAACTGCACGAGAATTGGAATTTATACGAAAGAAGCGGAAATTTTGTCGCTCAAATCGAATACCAAATAGAAAGTAACGGATTTTTTCGCTATACTTCGATTACAAAAAGCGGCAACGCTGAATTTGACGCTAAGGTTATGGACTTTTTAAGCACTTTGGATGGCAAGTATGTCGCTACGCCACCAAACAAAAGGGTTTATAAAGGTAGTGCTAAATTAAGCGATGTGCTTGAATTCACTATGACAGGAGAATAAATGAAAAAACTACTCATCGTTTTGCTTTTTTGCAGCATACAGGCGTTTGGGGCAAATGACACCTTGCTTATCGTCAATAAAGGCGAGGCTTTGCCTAAAATCATCATCAAAGACAAATCAAATATGAGAGATAAGGATTTGCAAAAGAATTTCTACAATCTCATCTTAAATGATTTGAGAGTAAGCTCGAATTTTCAAGTCCTTGAAAAGGGCGAAGAAAAGGGCAACTATGTCTTTGAATACACACTTGACAAAAAGGACGGATTGAGTCTCAATGTCATCGTTAGGGTTGATGGAGCGATAAAATCAAGCCGAAACTACTCTTTAAAGAACATAGAGCAGTATCCTTTTTTAGCGCACAAAGGCGTAAAGGACTCTGTGAAAAATTTAGGACTTGCGCCGATTGAGTGGATGGACCACAAAATCCTTATCGCTCGTTCAAGCGGCTCAGGCAAAAGCCAAATCATAATGGCTGATTATACGCTTACTTATCAAGTGATACTTGTTGATGGCGGGCTAAATATCTTTCCCAAATGGGCAAACCAAGAGCAAACTGCCTTTTACTACACCGCTTATGATGCGAGAATTCCAACGCTTTATCGTTTTGACTTAAAGACAAACACGCCTACAAGGGTGATTTCAAGTGGCGGTATGCTTGTGGCTAGTGATGTGAGCAGAGACGGCAACAAAATTTTGCTCACTATGGCACCAAGCGACCAGCCCGATGTGCATCTGTATGACATACGCACAAAATCCTTGCAAAAGATTACGCAGTATTCTGGGGCTGATGTCAATGCGCAGTTCATCGAAGATGAAAAGAAAATCGTCTTTGTGAGCGACAGGCTTGGTTACCCAACCCTTTTCATACAAACCATAGGCAGTGAGGACACCAAACAGCTCGTGTGGCACGCTCGCAACAACACAGCCGTTTCTACCTTTCAAAACTACCTTGTGTATAGCAGCCGTGAGCAAGACCAAAAGGGCGTTTTCAACATTTATTTGATGAGCACGCAAAGTGATTACATAAGACAGCTTACCGCAAATGGCAAGAATTTGTTTCCTAGATTTAGCTCAGATGGCGGTAGTATAGTGTTTATCAAGTATTTGGGAGAGCAAACCGCACTTGGCGTGATAAGGGTAAATGCGAACAAAAGTTTTCATTATCCGTTAAAACTTGGAAGAATTTTATCGATTGATTGGTAAATTTTTTGTGGTTTAAGGTTAATTTAAGGTTATTAGGTTATAATGGCTTGTTTTATTTTAAACGAAAGGATCAAGGATGAAGAAGATCTTCTTAATCTCAGTCGCAGTTTCTGCGATAATTCTCGGCGGATGTGCCCCAAGAGGGGAAGGCGAAGATGTAGTTGATGAAGAGGGGACAGATGTTGTTGAAGCAACAGATGGAACTGAAGAAGTAACAGCTACTGACTCAACAGAAACAATGACACCTATCAGTGTCAGTGGTGGCGCCCCTGTTGTATATTTCGATTTCGATAAATACAACATTAAGCCTGAAATGCAAGCAGTTGTCAATTCTGGCGCTGACTTAGCAAAAGGACAAGGTGCCAATGTCAAAGTTGCTGTCGAAGGACACTGCGATGAATGGGGAACTGATGAGTATAATCAAGCCCTTGGTTTGCGCAGAGCAAACTCTGTAAAGAGAGCTTTGACAAAACTTGGTTTGAACGCAAGTCAAGTCTCTGTTAAGAGCTATGGCGAAACAAAACGCGTTTGCACACAAAGAACAAAAGCGTGCGATGCGAAAAACCGCCGTGCTGAAATCAAAGTTGGTCTCTAAAATTTAGATGAGACAAGCTTTACTTTGGGTAGCCCTTTTGGGGGCTACCCTTTCTTATGCTGAGGTTTCCGCTTTTAATGCTGGCAATGTCGTTAGTAGCTCAGCCTACGGCTTAACCCAAAATGAAAAACTACTCAAAGAAAAACTCGACACCCTAAATGGCAATTTCTTGCAGGTAAATTCTTCGCTTGACTCGACAAATGAGCGCGTGGAGGGCTTGCAAAGCACTTTGGAGGGCATAAATTCGCAGTATAGCGAAACCAACACAAGACTTAATGAATTTGAACAAAATCTCAACACCCTAAATGAAGAATTCAAAAAAATCAGCGCTCAGCTCAGAGCCACTCGAAACGAAAACAAACAAATCAAACAAGCACTCAGCGAACTCACCCAGCTCATCAGCGCGTCCATAGGCAAGGACATAATGGAGCAAAACGCCACCGCGCCAAGCTTTAAAGACAGCAACACCACCGCAGTAGCCAAAAAGGACGAACCAGCGTGGAAAAGAAAAGAATCCATCGAAATCCTAAACACCGCCTTAAAAGAATTTGAAAAAAAAGAAAGCCTAGATAGTGCCAAAGAAAAATTCGAATTCCTTATCACGCGCCGCTACAAGCCCGCCCGAGCGAATTTCTACCTTGGCGAAATCGAATACAAGCAGCAAAACTACTCAGGCGCGATTGTGCTTTACCAAAAAAGCGTAGCCCTATACTCCAAAGACACCGACTATATGGCAAAGCTACTCTACCACACGGCTATCAGCTTTGACAAGGTAGGCGACACAGCGCGCGCAAACGGCTTTTATCAGGCACTCAAAGCACAATACCCCCAAAGTGCGGAGGCAAAAGCCGCCCCAAATCGCAAATAAATTGAGCAAATTTGCACATTTTAGAACAAACATTAAATTTTAAAGGGTAAAATAACTCTTTTAAAGTCAAAATTCAAAAATTTGGCGAAATTCAACAAAAGGACACACAATGGCGATAGCGAAAAATTCAGTCGTTTCTATGTATTATGAGCTTAAAGACGCGAGCAGTGGGGAGCTTTTGGAGAGCAACACCCACGCCGAGCCTTTATCTTTCATACTTGGCAAGGGGCAGATTTTGGACGGGCTTGAAAGCGAGATTGCGAAACTTGACTGCCCGAGCAACGCAGATGTCATCATCAAAAAGGACAAGGCGCTTGGAGATTATGATGAGACGGCGGTGCAAACCCTGCCCAAAGAGCAGTTTGCGGGCATCGACTTAAAGGTTGGTATGGAGCTTTTCGGCGAGGGCGAGGACGGGGCTACCGTGCGCGTGAGCGTCAAGGACATAGGCGATGAGAGCGTTACGATTGATTACAATCACCCTTACGCTGGGCGCGACTTGCTTTTTAGCCTAAATTTGCTTGATGCACGCGAAGCCACAGAGGACGAGCTGCTTACAGGCATAGTTGCAGGCTCACATAGTTGCGGTTGCGGACACGGCGAAGGACATCATCATCACGGAGGCGGCGGTTGCTGCGGTGGTGGTTGCGGCTGCCATTAAGTTTAAATTCACAGCGCAAATTTAACTTTTTAGGCAAATTTGCGCTGTGAATTTTTTAAACGCGAATTTAAAAAAACCACAAATTCTTTTAAAAAATTCACAAAACACAAATTTTCTATAAATTTTCGTGCGAATTTAAGAAAGAATTTGCCTTTTTGCAAGGCGTTTAAAGCACCTTGATGATGATATCATCGGCTTTTACAAAGCAAGCTACTTCGTCATTTTCGCTTAAATTTAGGGCTTTGCCAGCCTTTGCGCTGATGAGTGCGCTCAGCTCGCATTCTAAAAACACCTGCCAAAAAATTTCGCCCTTTTCAAGCTTTAAAATCCTATTGCAAAAGGCATTTTCAGCACTTGTTTTTGCGCCTTTTAGGGCTAAATTCAGCTCATTTTCTTTAAAAAGTAGCTGCACCTTTGAGCCTTTTTTTGCACCCAAACTTTGAGAAAAATTCAGCATCAAAACGCTAAATTCCCCCAAAGCCGTGCGCACGCTCACTAGGCTTAGCTCGTCCCTTTCTAAAAAGCTGGCAATCTCACCCGCAAGCACATTCATTATCTAGTGCCAAAGCCGTATTTTTCGATGATGGCTTTGCCGTCTTTTGAAAGCACAAAATCGCTAAATTCTTGTGCGAGTTTTTTGCCCTTGCCATACTTTGTGATGACAAAAGACTGCTCTAACGGGCTAAACAGCGCACTATCTATGACTAAAACCTTGCCTTTTGGCTTGTTTATGGGCGATACAAGCGAGTAAGCGACAAAGGCAAGCTCAGCCGCGCCCGTGTCTATGTGATTTACAGGCTGAGAAATGTTGTCTCCAAGCACGATTTTGTCCTTGAAAAGCTCGTAAATTCCAAGATTTTTCATCACTTCCTCAGCCGCCACGCCGTAAGGTGCGACTTTTGGATTAGCAATGCTTATGTGTTTGATGGCTTTTGCCTTGTCTTTAAGCGCCTTTTCTCCGCCTTTTAAGAGCTTTTCATCAAGGCTATAAAGTGCCACAACGCCTAGCGCATAGACGGCTGGCTGGCTCGCGGCGTTGCCATCTTGTGCGATTTGCCCAGCCCACTTGCTATCGGCTGAGAAAAACATATCAAACTCGCGCCCCTCTTTTAAGAGCTGATAATGCTTGCCCGAAGCCCCGAAAACCAACTCCACCTCATCTTTTGGGTGAGTCTTTAAAAACGCTTCACGCACCTCGCCCATAGCCTTAGACGCACTTGAAGCCACAAAAACGCTGATTTTCTCAGCCCACAACGCGCTAGCAAAGCACAGCGCAATGAATGCAACGATGATTTTCTTCATCTTTTGTCCTTTATGTGAAATTTATATTTTGCGATTATAGCATAAAATCATTTATGATTATGCAAAATTTACATAAATTTTCGTTTTTAAGGCTAAATTTAGCTTAAAATTTGCAACTTTAAACTAAATTTGCCTATAATAATGACAAAATTTACACACAAAAGGAGCGAAAATGAAAAAAAATATCGTGTTTTTCGAGGTGCGCGGCGGCAGCGACAAGGGTGAGGACGGCTACCGAAAGGACACTATGCCTATGGTAAATGCCCTTAAAGACAAGGGTTGGGGTGCTGAGGTTATCTTTTTTGAAGTGGCGAAAAAAGATGAAATTTACGCCTATGTCAAAAGCAACTTTGACGGCTATGTCTCGCGCATAAATCCGGGCAATCTCAAAGAAGAAAATGAGTATTTTGCTATGCTAAGAGAGCTTTGCAAGGACGGACTCGTGGGTATGCCGCACCCTGATGCGATGATAGGATATGGCGCAAAGGACGCTTTAACCAAGCTTGCAGGCACAAATTTAGTGCCAAAGGACACTTATGCTTACTACGACATAAAAAGTTTTAAGGACACCTTTCCCAAAACCCTAGCGCAAGGCGAGCGCGTGCTGAAACAAAATCGTGGCTCCACAGGCGAGGGCATTTGGCGCGTGCGTTTGGAGCAAGGCTATGGCAAAATGGCGTCTTTACCGCTTGACACGCCCATCATCTGCACGGAGGCAAAGGACAATCACACAGAGCATAGAAAACTTGGCGAATTTATGGACTTTTGCGAGCAGTATATTATCGGAGACAATGGAATGCTCGTAGATATGACTTTTTTACCCCGCATAAAAGAAGGCGAAATCAGGCTTTTAATGCTCTATGACAAGCCCGTAAATGTCGTGCATAAAAAGCCAGCTGAGGGCGCGGACGCCTTTTCTGCTACGCTTTTTAGTGGCGCAAAATACCGCTACGACAAGCCCGAGCAGTGGCAAGGCTTAGTGGATATGTTTTTAAGCGAGTTGCCAAGCGTGCGCAAAAAGCTAGGGGACTATGATTTGCCGCTGATTTGGACGGCTGATTTTATCCTTGACACCGATGAAAAGGGCGCTGACAAGTATGTGCTGGGCGAAATCAACTGCTCTTGCGTGGGCTTTACTTCGCATTTGGAGCTTGCGCCCGATGTGGCTGAGTATATCATCAAAATCGTAAGCAAGGCAAAGGCTTAAATTTTCGCACTTTGAGCTAAACTCACTCAAACAAGCTCTACCCAAAAGGCTTTTAAAAGCTCAAAGGCGTGGTGTTGCAAGGCTTCATCAAAGCTTGCAGTGGCGTTTTGGTGCAAGATGAGTTTAGCATTTGGCAGGGCGTTAAAGGCTAAAATAGCGTTGTGAAAAACGCAAATGTGAGAGACAAGCCCACAAAATTCGACTTGCTCGTATCGCTCCTGCCTTAAAAACTCGGCTAGTTCTAAACTCCCAAAACAGCCCTTTGCCAAAAACTGCTTGTGTGGATATTTTCAAAGGCTTTTTTAAGGCTGGTAAAAAGTTTTGGGTTGTCCTTTTCAAGCTCTGCTAAAACGCCTTTGGCTTCTTCTCTGGCGTGGGGAAATTTGACATTTTTTTCGCTCAGTCTCATACCCGGGCAAAATTCGTTGCCTATGACTTGCAAGTTGTTTGCTGTGGCGTTATCTTTAAGCTGTCTTTCGCGCACGAAAATGAGGGGACGAATGACAGTTACGCCGCGTTTGCTTGTGTAAATGGGCGCAAGTGTTCGCAGTGCGCCGTTGTGGATAAAATTCATCATAAAACTTTCTGCTGCATCGTCTAAATGATGGGCGATGGCAAGTTTGTTAAAGCCGTTTTCAAGGGCGTAGGTGTATAAAGCCCCGCGCCGCATTCTTGAAAAATAGCTGCAAAAGCTTGAATTTTCGCGTATGGTGTCGCCTGAAATCTCATAAATGTTTGAATTTATCACTTCGTGTTCTATGCCGTGCGCCTCGCAGTGAGCGTGCAGGTGTGAGTAGTCCTCACCCATTCCATAGCTTAAAGTTACGGCTTTAAGCGTGAATTTAAAGGGCGCGTGCGCTTGCATTCTGCAAAGCAAGTGCGCTAAGGCTAGCGAGTCCTTGCCCCCGCTTAATCCTAGCAAAACCTTGTCTCCATTTTCGATGAGCGAAAAGCGAGCGTTTGCTTGCGCCACTTGTCTGATGAGCCTTTTGCTTAAATTTATCATAGTTTTTCACACATTTTTAGCACAAATTCAGCCGAAATTTTAGCCGAATTTACCACAAATTCATCAAAGTCAAATTCAGCCTTTTCGCCTGCTTCATCGCTCATCGCGCGAAGCACAAAACAAGGGATTTTCAGCGCATCGCACACAAGCGCCACGCTTGCGCCCTCCATTTCGCAAGCTTCTGCGTCAAAAACCTGCACGATTTTGTTTTTTTTACTCTCATCGCAAATAAACTCATCTCCCGTGGCGATAGTGCCAAAGGCAAGCTTTTTGCCAAGTTCGTTTGCTACTTGTTTAGCAAGTTCGTTTAGCTTTTCGTCCGTTTTGATGAAAATTTCATTGCCCGGCACAAAGCCAAGCGGGTGTCCAAAGGCTGTGATGTCTAAATCATACTGACAAAGCTTTGTGGCTACGAGCAAATCGCCTATTTTAAGGCTTTTGAGCGCACCAGCCACGCCCGTGAAAAGCAAAACCTGCGCGCCAAATTTTTCTATCATCACCGCCGCGCTTAAAGTGGAATTTACCTTGCCGATTTTAGAGTAGGCTAAAATCAGCTCGTGTCGCCCAAAATTCGCTAAATAATAGCTGTTGTTAGCGTATTTGATTTCTTTGTAATCCTTTAAAATTTCAAGCAATGGAGTGATTTCTTCTTCCATCGCGCCCAAAATGCCTATTTTCATTTAACAACCTTTAAAAATTCTTTCGCCTCAGCAAGCGAACTGATGGCGTATGTGGGTTTGGGGGTGATTTTTTTGTTAAGCCCTGCTAAAACGCTTGCGCCAAATTCGACAAAGCAATCCACGCTATCTTGGGAGTTTGCGATACTTTGCTTGTAAAGCACGGGCTTTATAAGCTGCTCTTTGAGCAAATTTAGAGCTTCACTCTTGCTTGTGTAGGGTTTTGCGCTCACATTTGAAATCACAGGGGCGAAATTTTCATTGAGTGCGCTTTCTAAAAGCTCGCCAAGCCTTGCGCTTGCATTTTTAAGCAAGGGGCAGTGGCTTGCAACGCTCATATTTAAGAGCATTGCGCGTTTTGCGCCTCTTTCTTTAAACAGCGCTTCAAACTCGCTCAAATCAGGCTTTAAGCCCGCAACGACTATTTGTCCATCGCAGTTGTAGTTCGCAGCGTAAATTTGCTTGCCCTTGCTTTGTGCCTCCTTGCAAATGTCCTCAACAACGCTATCTTCAAGCCCTAAAACCACCATCATACCCGCTGGAACTTGCGCGCAATCTTCTTGCATAAATTTGCCCCGAAAATTCACAAGTTCAAGCACCTTAACAAGCTCAAAGCCCCCTTGTGCGGCTAGTGCGCTAAACTCGCCCAAAGAATGCCCAAGCGCAAATTCAGCTTTTAAGCCGCTTTCTTGCTTTATGAAAAGATAGCTCATCAAGCTCGCAAGCACAATGGCTGGCTGGGTGAATTCGCTTTTGTTTAAATCCTCATTTTCCTCAAAAAGCAGGTGTTTAAAGTTTATTTTACACTCATCGCTAGCGCGCTCTAAAAGCTCTTTGGCGTCCTTGCAAGCCTCGTAAAACTCACGCCCCATACCGACTTTTTGCGAACCTTGTCCTGTAAAGATAAATGCTGTTTTCATACCTTTCCTTTGTCCTTTAAACGCCAAAAGGCTTTTAAAGCTCATCAGTGCGACTTTGCCCTTTAAATGGCTTTTGACACACTTTTTTGTCAAATTTCACACCATTATACCCTAGTAAAATTAACACTACATTTACAATAAAAAGGCTTTGTCTTTTTGAGCTTTCACTAGAAAGCAAAAAATCTCCATTGTCATTTTGAGCGTAGCGAAAAATCCACAAAATTTTAGACACACTTTGAATTTATGAATACTTCGCTTCGCTCAGTATGATAAGACAAAACAAGCCAGTATGACACAAAATTCAGTTAAGACAAGTTAGTCTGATAAATTTATTAGTAAGACAAACAAACCTTAAAAAAAGCAAAAATGAAAAATTTGCTAAAAAGTGCTATAATGTCCGTTTGGTTAGTCAGCTTATGGTAAAAGTTTGATGAAATTCACTAAATTTAAGGATACGGCGTTGAATGAGAGCATTAAAATCATTGGAGCAAGAGAGAACAATCTCAAAAACATAAGGCTTGAAATCCCTAAAAATCAGCTTGTCGTTTTCACGGGGCTTTCAGGCTCAGGTAAAAGCACGCTGGCTTTTTCTACGCTCTATGCGGAGGGACAAAGGCGATATATAGAAAGTTTGAGTGCTTATGCAAGGCAGTTTTTAGACAAGGTGGGCAAGCCAGATGTCGATAAAATAGAGGGTTTAACCCCAGCCATTGCCATAGACCAAAAGACAACTTCCAAAAATCCACGCTCCACCGTGGGAACGATAACTGAAATTTATGATTATTTGCGCCTTTTATACGCAAGAGTTGGCATTCAGCACTGCCACAAGTGCGGTAAAATCATATCAAGTATGAATTCAAGCGACATAGTAAGCGAGATTTTAAAGCTGCCCGTTGGCGCAAAAATCATCATCACAGCCCCGTTGGTGCGTGAGAAAAAAGGCACATTCACGGATATGATAGAAAGTTTGCTGGCTAAGGGCTATGTCAGGGCGCAGATTGACGGGGTTATGGTGCGACTTGATGAAGAAATCGAGCTTGCGAAAACCAAAAAGCACACCATAAAACTTGTCATCGACAGGCTTGAAATCAAAGAGGACTTGCTAAACCGCCTAGCAAGCGATGTGGAAAAGGGGCTTGAAGAAAGTTTTGGCGAGCTTGAAGTAGAGGTGTTAAATGCTGATGAGCTAGGCATTGCAAAGCATTTTCATTACAGCGAGCATAATGCTTGTTTTGATTGCAAAATTTCATTTTTGCCCCTTGAACCTTTGAGCTTTTCGTTCAACTCACCAAAGGGAGCCTGCGAAGAGTGCGATGGGCTAGGCATTCGCTACACGCTTGATATGAAAAGGCTTATTGATGAGGCTTTGAGCGTAGAAAATGGCGCGGTAAAGACTATGTATGGCTTTAACAAGAGCTATTATTATAAATTTTTGTGCGCCTTTTGCGAGCAAAATGGCATAAGCATTAAAAAGCCCTTTTGTGAGCTAAATGAGGACGAACAGCGGTTGATTTTATACGGCAACGCCAAACAAATCAGCTTTTTGTGGAAAAGACACCGCATAAACAAAAGCTTTGAGGGCGTTGTAAAGCTTGCTTATGATATGCTTAAAGACGAAAAGGACTTGGAAAATTATATGAGCGAAAAGGTGTGCAGTGCCTGCGAGGGACACCGCTTGCGCCCACAAAGCCTTGCGGTAAAGGTGGCGAGCAAGGGCTTGGGCGAGATTTTGCAAATGAGTATCGAGGATTGCACGAAATTCTTTTCAAATTCAGTAAATTTTAGCTATCTCACAGAGCAGCAAAAACTCATCGCAACGCCGATTTTAAAGGAAATCAACGAGAGGCTTTTTTTTCTTTTTGATGTGGGGCTTGGGTATTTATCTTTGGGGCGAGATGCGCGCACGATAAGCGGCGGCGAGGCGCAAAGAATTCGCATCGCTTCGCAAATCGGTAGCGGTTTGAGCGGCGTAATGTATGTTTTAGACGAGCCTAGCATAGGACTGCACGAGCGCGACACGGAAAAGCTCATCAAAACTCTGCGGAATTTGCAAGCCAAAGGCAACACGCTCATTGTCGTAGAACACGACAAAAAGACGATACAAGAGGCGGATTTTATCGTAGATATAGGACCAAAGGCGGGTAAATTCGGCGGAGAGGTTGTATTTGCAGGCACTTACGACAAGCTAATAAAAAGCGGTAGCGAAACCGCCTTGTATCTTACGCACAAAAAAAACATAAATCACCAACAAAACAGACCCCAAAAGGACTGGCTTGCGCTCAAAAATGTAAGCGTGAATAACATTGTAAATTTAAACGCCAAATTTCCTTTGCGAAACCTTGTCGCCATCACAGGCGTGTCAGGCTCTGGCAAAAGCTCGCTCATCTTGCAAACCCTGCTGCCTTTTGCGCAAGAAGAACTCAACCGCGCCAAAAAAATCAAAAAGGTTGGAGGCGTGCAAATAGAAGGCTTGGAGCAGCTTGACAAGGTGATTTACCTAGACCAAAGCCCCATAGGACGAACCCCGCGCTCAAACCCAGCCACTTACACAGGCGCAATGGACGAGATTCGCAACCTTTTTGCAGAGACAAAAGAAGCCAAAATGCAAGGCTACAAGGCTGGGCGTTTTAGCTTTAATGTCAAGGGTGGGCGTTGTGAGAAGTGTCAAGGGGACGGCGAGATAAAGATAGAAATGCACTTTTTGCCCGATGTAATGGTGGTTTGCGATGCGTGCAAGGGCAAACGCTACAACGAAGCCACGCTTAAAATCCGCTACAAGGGCAAGAGCATAGCCGACATTTTAGCGATGAGCATTTTGGAGGCGAGCGAGTTTTTCGCCAGCGTGCCTAAAATCCGCCAAAAACTTGACACGCTTGTAAAAGTTGGGCTTGATTATCTCACTTTGGGGCAAAACGCCACGACTTTAAGCGGTGGCGAGGCTCAGCGCATAAAGCTAGCCAAAGAATTAAGCCGCACAGACACGGGCAAAACGCTGTATATCCTTGATGAACCGACTACGGGACTGCATTTTGAAGATGTCAATAAGCTCATCTTGGTGCTGCAACACCTTGTGGAGCTTGGAAATTCGGTGTTTGTGATAGAGCATAATTTAGATGTGATTAAAAACGCTGATTATATCATCGATATGGGACCAGATGGAGGCGTAAAAGGCGGTAAAATCATCGCTTGTGGTAGTGTCGCCAAACTTGCAAAAGAACACAAAAAAACAGGCTCATACACGGGGTATTATCTCAGCCTTGAAAGCTGAATTTTAGGGCGCGGCTGTGGATTTGTGCGCTTGAAAAATTTAAATTTTAGTTTAAATTTTAAAAATTTGTGTTTGAAAGTTTAAAAGCTAATTTAAACCTTAAATTTAAGCGTTTGAAAATTTAAAATTTTTGGTTTAAACTTTGAATTTTTACGCAAAATCATTTAAAAAGCTAAATTTTTGTGCTAGAATTTGCTTTTTTTGTAAAAAATTTATAAATTTATAAGGAAAAACTATGCGAAAAACGCTTAAAGCCACTTTGCTACAAAGTCTTGCCTTTATGGGCTTGCTTTTTGTGCTGAATTTAAGCCTGCGAGCCGTTTTTATCTTTTATTTTAAAGATAGCGTAAATGGCGTAAATTT
>UQBJ01000006.1 GCA_900539255.1 uncultured Campylobacter sp.
GGGGGGGGGGATTTTGTCTTTTTGTTTTTCGCCGATTTATTTGCGTTGATATAAAAACAAGGACAAATAATGAGATATTGCAGTAAATGCGTGATGCCAGATACTCGCCCCGGTATAAAATTCACCAAACTACAAGGGGGGGGGGTGGATTTGTTCTGCCTGCGCTCATCATTTAAACAAAGAAAAAACAGACTTTAAAGCTCGTTTTAAAGAGCTTGAAAAACTCTGCGACAAGCACCGCCATCGCAACGGCAAATTTGAATACGACTGCGCTATGGCGGTAAGCGGGGGCAAGGACTCTTACTTTCAAGTGCATATAATGAAAGAAAAGTTAGGTATGAACCCCGTGCTTTTCAGCGTGGAGGACAACTTCACAAAGACTGAGGCGGGCAAGAAAAATTTAGCGAATTTGTCCGCTGAATTTAAATGTCATATCATTTCGTTAAAACCAGATATAAAAACCCAAAAAGCCGTGATGAAAAAGACTTTTGAGAGATATGGCAAGCCCACTTGGTTTATAGACCGCTTGATTTATAGCTTTCCTTTTGCGATGGCACTTAAATTCAACACGCCCTTGCTTGTGTATGGCGAAAATGTGAGCTATGAGTATGGTGGAGATGATGACGCAGAAACGCCTTGCGCTAAAAATATCTTTTTAAACGGCGTGGCGAGTGATTTGGACATAAGTGAATTTATCGATGAAAAAGAAGGCATAAGCGAGCGGGATTTGCAGCTTTTCTTTAAGCCGACAAAAACGGATTTGGATAAGCTTGAACCCATATATTTGAGCTATTTTGTCAAGTGGAATTCGTATGCGAACTATCTTTTTGCTAAAAGTAGGGGGTTTATGAATTTGCAAGGCGAGTGGGACAGAAGCCATTGTGCTGAGAACTTCGACCAAATCGACAGCATAGGCTATATCCTGCAAGCGTGGCTCAAATACCCCAAATACGCCCACGCTATGGCGAGTGATTATGCTTCGCGCCTTGTTAGGTATGGACTTTTAAGCCGAGAAGAAGCCGTGAAAATCGTCTCTCAAAGAGACCACAGGCTTGATAACAAAGTAGTAGAGGACTTTTGCGCCTTTGCAGGCTACACAAAGGCTGAATTTTGGAGCATTGTAGAAAGGCATTATAACAAGGATTTGTTTTACAAAAACGAATTTGGCGAATTTAAAGTAAAAACGCCTTTGAACTGAATTTTAAGGCAGTAAAAAAGCTAAATTTACGCTAAAAAGGCGAGTTTGGAACTCTTTTTGCTTTAAAAGGGCAAAGGGGCAAAATGCAAAAAACACTCATCATAGCAGAAGCTGGGGTTAATCACAACGGAGATTTAAATTTAGCAAAAAAACTTGTGGAGGTTGCAAGTGAGGCTGGGGCGGATTTTGTTAAATTTCAAAGTTTTAAAAGCGAAGAAGTGGTGAGTTTAGACGCGCCAAAGGCAAAATATCAGCTTGAAAACGCGCAAGATAAAGCAGAAACGCAGTTTGAGATGATAAAAAAGCTAGAACTTAACAAAAACGCGCATTTAGAGCTGCTTGCTCACTGCCAAAAGTGTGGTATCGCCTTTCTCTCCACGCCTTTTGATTTGCCTAGCATTGCGCTTTTGGACGAGTTGGGGCTTGAAATTTTTAAAATTCCAAGCGGAGAAATCACAAATTTACCTTACCTCAAAGCTGTGGGCGCACTGCGTAAAAAAGTCATTTTAAGCACGGGAATGAGCGATTTGGGCGAAATCAAAGCGGCTTTGCAAGTTCTCATCAAACAAGGCACAAAAGAAAGCCACATAAGTATTTTGCACGCTAACACGGCTTATCCAACGCCCTTTGAGGACATAAATTTGCTCGCCCTTAAAACCCTGCAAAAAGAATTTCCACGCCACAAAATCGGCTTTTCAGACCACAGCCTTGGTATCGCTTGTCCTTTGGGCGCGGTGGCTTTGGGCGCAAGTATCATCGAAAAGCATTTTACGCTCAACAAAAATTTAGCAGGACCAGACCACAAGGCAAGTTTAGAGCCAAACGAGCTAAAAGCGATGGTGCAGGGCATAAGAGAGCTTGAAAAGGCGATGGGAAATGGAGAAAAAAAGCGCACAAAAAGCGAAAAAGAAAACCTCAAAATCGCCCGCAAAAGCCTAGTAGCAAGGTGTGCGATAAAAAAGGGCGAGATTTTTGATGAGACGAATTTGACGACAAAACGCCCTGCCACAGGCATTAGCGCGATGAGATATGATGAATTTTTAGGAAAGGCGGCGAACAAAAACTACGCCAAAGATGAATTGATAAAAGAATGAAAAAGATTTGTGTAGTGAGCGCAACGCGTGCTGAGTGGTATTTGCTCAAAAATTTATGCGATGAGATACGAAACGATAGTGAGCTAAAACTGCAACTCGTCCTTACAGGAGCGCATTTGAGCGCTGAATTTGGGCTTACTTGGCGAGAAATTCACAAGGAATTTTATATCAGCAAAAAAGTTTCTATTTTGCTTGCAAGCGATGATAAAATCAGCATTTGCAAGACGATGAGCCTAGCTGTGAGCGCATTTAGCGAAGTCTTTGATGAGCTAAAACCCGACATAGTGGTGATTTTAGGCGACAGATACGAAATGCTGGCTATCGCCACAGCGGCTTTGATGATGGGCGTTCCTATCGCTCATTTGTGCGGCGGAGAGCTGACTTTGGGCGCACTTGATGATAGCATACGCCACGCTATTACGAAAATGTCGCATTTGCACTTTGCAAGCTGTGAAATTTACAAAAAGCGCATTTTGCAGCTGGGCGAAGAAAAACACCGCGTTTTTAACTCTGGTTCTCTCAACGGCGAAGTGATAAAAAAGCTCAAACTTTTAAGCAAAAAAGAGCTTGAAAAGGCTTTAAATTTTCCCCTCAAAGGACAAATTTATCTCATCACTTATCACAGCGAAACGCTCAACGCACAAGCAGCGCAAAGGCAGGTGCAGCTTTTGCTTAAATTTTTAAACACGCTTGATAATGCCACGCTCATTTTTACCAAATCAAACGCCGATGAAAGCGGGCTTAGCATAAATTTAGCCTTGCAGAAGTATTGTGAAACGCACAGCGACAAGGCGAGGCTTTTTGACAATCTTGGCTCAAAGCTGTATTTAAGCGTGATGAAACACGCTGCTGCCATCATCGGCAACTCATCAAGCGGGATTACCGAAAGTCCCTTTTTGAAAACGCCTTGCATAAACATAGGACAAAGGCAGGCTGGGCGTTTAACAAGCGCAAATGTGATAAATTGTGATATTTGGAGTTTAAAAACTGCCTTTGAAGTGCTGCAAAGTGCTAAATTTAAGGCAAATTTAGCGCATTTTAAAAACCCATTTCAAGCTAAAAACGCAAGCCGTTTTATCAAAGAAACTTTGAAAAATGCCGATTTAGAGTTGATTTTACAAAAAAAATTTGTGGATAGATAATGGACATTAACAAAATAAAATTAAGCCCAAATGCAAGCATAAAACAAGCCCTAAACACCATAGGCAAGGAGCGCGTGCGGCTTGGTATCATCGTGGATAAAGATGATAAATTTTTAGGAGTCATTTCTGATTCTAACATTCGCAAAGCCTTGATAGATGGCAAAAGCGTTAATGACAGCATAAAAAACATTTATACCAAAAACGCGCTCACCATAAGGGCGAATTTAAGCGAAGATGAGCTTTTTGCCCTTTCGTCAAAAACCGACATTTACGACTTTCCTGTGGTTGATGAAAAGGGCGTTGTCATCGGTGTGCGCTCTGTGGCTTCTGCCCTGCAAAGACAAAGGCTTACAAATGCCGTTGTGCTAATGGCTGGCGGGCTTGGCACAAGGCTCGCTCCGCTTACAAACACCACGCCAAAGCCTATGTTAAAAGTCGGCAAAAAGCCCATTTTAGAGACGATTATACAAAGATTTCACGCGCAAGGCTTTGAGAATTTCACGCTTTGTGTGAATTATAAAAAGCAAATCATAGAGGATTATTTTGAAAATGGGGCGAAATTTGGGGTAAAAATTTCTTACACCAAAGAGCGTAGCAAACTCGGCACGGCTGGGGCTTTGAGCCTGCTTAAAGGCGTGAGTGAGAGTTTTATAGTGATGAATGCTGACATTTTAACAGAGCTTGATTTTAAAGAGCTTTTAAAGGCGCACAAAAAAAGCAAGGCAGCATTAAGCGTGTGCGTGCGTGAATTTAGCTATCAAGTGCCTTATGGAGTCATCGAAAAAAAGGGCAATTTCATCGGCAAAATCACAGAAAAACCCACGCAAAAATTCCTTGTGAGTGCTGGCATTTATGTGTGTGAGCCGCAAATCCTCGCCCACATACCCAAAAACAAGTATTTAGATATGCCAAATTTAACCCAAATGCTGCTTGAAAAGGGCTTTAAAGTATATAGTTATCTCATCAATGACTATTGGATAGACATTGGGCGAATGGACGAGTTTGAAAAGGCAAATAAGGATTTTATCTTATGAAAACCCTTATCATCGGCTTTGGAAGCATTGGTAAAAAGCATTTTTTAGCCTTAAAAAATCTCAAATGCGAAGTTGCGGTTGTGTCAAAAAGCTGCGAAAAAGCTGAATTTAACGGGTATAAATTCACGCTTTTTAAGGATTTGAAACAAGTGAATTTAAAGGAATTTGAACTTTTTGTCATCGCAAATATCACAACCTCGCATTTTCACACGCTCAAAACACTTGACACAGCCGTGCAAGGCAAAACTATCCTTGTGGAAAAGCCCGTGTTTGAGAGCTTTTATGAGTATAAAAGCAAGCAAAATGCCATTTTTGTGGCGTATCTTTTGAGATTTAACCCTGTGGTGCAGGCTTTGCGCCGTTTGATTGCAAATGGTATCGCACAAGGCGAAAAGCCTTATTTTGCGAGCTTTGTGTGCCACTCATACCTGCCAAATTGGCGAGCTTTGCCCTACACGCAAAATTACAGCGCGCACAAAGAACTTGGCGGCGGCGTGAGCCTTGACTTGTCCCACGAGCTTGATTTAGCTTGTTTTTTGTTTCAAAAACCAAAATTAAAATTCGCGCAAATTGCTAAAATTTCGGCACTTAAAATCAACAGCGATGACTTAGCTTTTTTTGCCTTGCAGGACAAAAAAGGCGCAAAAATTCACATTGAGTTGAGTTATTTTTCTAAATTTAATGCGCGTGAAATTTGCATTCACACGCCTAAAAAAAGTTTTAAGGCTGATTTGCTGCAAAATGTCATCGAAATTTACGACAAAAAGGGCTTGTGCGAGAAAGCAAACTTTGAAAGCGATACCATAAAAACGCTTGAAAATTTACACCTTGCGCTCATCGACAAGGACAAAAGAGTGTGCAGTTTAAAGGGCGCTTTAAGGGTGCTTAAACTCATCGATAAAGGCAAAAAGGAACAAAAATGATTTTGTGTAGTATTTGCGCTAGGGGCGGTAGCAAGGGCGTTAAAAACAAAAATATCCGCAAAATTAACGGCATAGAACTCATAGGCTATACCATAATCCAAGCCCGAAATTCAGGGCTTTTCGAGCATATCATCATCTCTACTGATAGCGATGAAATAGCAAGCGTGGCGCAAAAATTTGGCGCGGAAGTTTTCTTTAAACGAGCGGCTGAACTTGCCAGCGACAACGCGGCTAAAATGCCTGTGATTAGGGACGCTCTTGTAAAAAGCGAGCAGCATTTTGGTTGTGAATTTGAAACGATTGTTGATTTAGACGCTTCTGCTCCGCTTCGTTCAAGTGCCGATATAAAGGCAGCTTACGAGCTTTTTAAACAAAGCAAAAAAGAGAATTTAATCACTGCCGTGCCAGCAAGGCGTAATCCTTATTTTAACTTAATCGAAATCTTTAAAAACGGCGAGATAAACAGCGCAAAGCCCTACTCATCGACTACTAGACAGGGTGCGCCAAAATGCTACGATATGAACGCGAGCATTTATATTTTCACGCGCGAACGGCTTTTGAAAAGCGATAGCGTCTTTGGAGATAAAACCGCTTTGTATGTGATGAGTGAGGACACCGCCTTTGACATAGATAGCGAACTTGACTTTCAAATCGTGGAATTTCTCATCAAAAACAAAAATTTAGCGCAAAAGGATTTTTAATGTTAAAGGGCAAAATCATCGTAGTCGCAGGGGCAAATGGGCGCATAGGCAAGGCACTTTGCAAGGAAATTTTAGCTCAAAATGGCACGCCCGTTTTGGCTGATTTAAACGAAAATGCTGAATTTAAACGCTTGCTTGAAAGCGAATTTAAGGCGGATTTGATGAGCGTTGCGCTTGACATTTGCGACAAACAATCCTTGCAAAATGCGATAAATTCAGTATCTTGCAAGTATGGCAAAATCGATGGCTTTGTCAATAGTGCCTATCCTGTGGGCAAAAGCCACGAGCAAAAGCCTTATTATGAGCTTGAATTTGATGAAATTTGCGATGCTTTAAATGTGCATTTGGGCGGTTTTATCCTAGCAGCGCAAGAATTTGTGAAATTTTTTAAGGCGCAAAAAGGCGGAGTGCTTGTGAATTTAAGCTCGATTATGGGCGTTTATGCGCCAAAATTTGAAAACTATGCAGGCACGAGTATGCAAAGCAGCCTTGAATACAGCGTGATAAAAGCGGGTATCAACCATCTTGGGCGCTGGCTTGCCAAAGAGCTTTTTAACACGGGCGTGCGTGTCAATACCCTAGCAAGCGGCGGGATTTTGGACGCACAGCCTGAGAGCTTTTTGCGTGCGTATAAAAACTGCTGCGCGAGCAAGGGAATGCTAGAAAGCAAGGACATTTGCGGGGCGATTTGCTTTTTGCTGAGCGATTTGAGTGCATATATCAACGGACAAGTTTTGCTTGTCGATGACGGCTGGGGACTTTGAGCGAGTTTGAGTTTGGAATTTGAAAGTAGGTTAAAAAAAAAGTAATTTTTGGGAAAGTTTTGATTTTTTGTTTGCTGTCAATGTGTCCTAAATTCAAAATCAAGCTGATTGCAAGATGATAATGAAATAAGATTTAAATTTTCGTAGATAAAGAAAAGGGCAAGAGAGAGGGTCTTGATGTGCCGCTGTCCCCTCTTGCTAATGTTATTATATCATTTTATTTTGAATTTACACTATTTGACACAAAAAAGACAACACATATTACAAACTAGGACTTTCGCAAGGTTTTTGTGGGGTTGGTAAAAATCAATGGAGAGTAACAGCTTATGAGACAACAAGGGAAAAGGACAAGACTTTCAGTGATGCCCTTTTTTGCTGATAAACGACCTTTATCAAACCCTAATAAATCTAATCCTACCACAAAAAAGCAAATAAATCGCCCAAAGATGATGATGAATTTTGATTTAGAGCAAATGCGCTCAATTTTAAAGTGTTGTTGCGAAATTTATGGCACAAAATTCAAGTCCAAAATAAAAACCTTTAATCAAACAGCACAAAAAAGTTAAATTCATCAGCTTTTAAGTTTTGATGAGGTATAATGCCTTGTGGGTATCGCTTGATGCGTGCAACGAAGTAGCAGCAACAAGTCTCTCGTTAAGAGTGGTTGATATTGCAGGTGCAACTCCTGTCGGCGATACCTTTTTTGGCTTGCTTTGTTTGCTTTTTTGTGGTAGGATTTCATCTAAATGCGAGTTTCTATCTAATCCTGCACTCGGAAGTGCTCCGAGCGAGCAAGAGCGTCCATCGGGGCGTTAGTATCCTCGCATTCTATCCTTAAAACAAATCATCTCATTGTCAAATTGAGCTGAATTTCTTAAAATTTTGCGTGAATTTTAGCGCATTTCAACATTTTTAAATTCTAGTTTAAAATTCTAGCGATTTTGTGCTTGTTTTTTGGCTTGCTTTGTTGTGTTGTTTTGGGTAAAATTAGCTTTGGAGTTGTCAGCGACAGAATCAGCGTGGGGCTTACAACCTTAAAGTGCGGTTTGAGCTGATGACTTCTATTTTACGCTTTCTTTGGCTTGCTTTTTTTGTGGCAGAATTTAAGCGTTGGTTTTGTAAGAGAACATCATCAGCTTTGAGCTGCTCTGACACCGACTTACTTGTAAAATCAACTTCGTAACAAGGTCTGTTGATTTCCAACGACATTTTTATTTTAGCGTTACTGCGCACCAAGCAAAGATAAGCCAGCTAAAAACCAAACCCCACAAAACCTACCCAAGCCACTTTTCTATCACAGGCACAGCTGAAATAGCCGCCACCACAAAGGACACAAAGGCGATAGCCACAGCCGCCACGCTAAACCACCAGCTTTGAGAGTCTCTTTTGTTGTCCGTCAAAATTCTTGCCATTTGAGTAATCGCTTCTTTAAGTTCATCGTGTTTGTGTCCCACAAGGCAAACATTAAAAATTTGTAGCCACACTTCTGTCAAAACTCCATTACCGCTTTCGCCACTTTGCGTTATGGGTATGCTGCGGTATTCTTTCAAGTCAAATTCGCAAACTTCCGTGTGGCATTGTTGAATTTCTTTCGTGCTACCGCTCTTTGCCTTTTCGCTTAAATTTTCCATTTTTATGTTATACGCCTTTGCCAGCACCACAGCAAAAACTATATCACGCACTCTATCGCTCATATCATAAAAAGCGGTGTTAAGTATGCGCATTTTTGATTGCTCGAAATTAAAGGCAAGTCCTTGCTTGGTATCATACATATTTGTTTCGTCAAATTCGCCAGATTTTTTAAGCATTTCCACGCTTTGTCCTTGATAAATGCGAAAAGGCAATGTTTTGCTGATATACGGTGGCAACGCTTTATCCACCTTATCATTGTTTGAATTTATCACCTTGCTTATCGCAAACCAACTTCCAAGCACCTTACAAAAGGCAAAATCCCACGCCTTTTCATCGCCTTTGCTCCATTCATCGCTTTTGTCATCATAGCGCACTAAAAAGACTTCATAAATTCCCAAAAGACTTTCAGGCAACCAGCTTTTTATAAAACTATCGTTTTTTGAAAAACCCTGCAACATACTTTCATCTATGTTTATCTTGTGTATGACAAAATTTAAAAATTCTGCTTTTTCTGCGCTTTTATTTTCTAAGCCACTAGCCTCTGTCATCTCGCTTATATCACAATCCTCAGGGATTTTCCACGAGCTGATAAAGTCTATGTTTAAGGCTGTGGATTTAAACATTTTTTTCATATTTTGCACTTTGCCAAGTTTATCGCCCCAAGCACTTAAATTTTGGTTAAAACTTTCAGCACCCCAAAACATAGCTTCCATATTAGTAACACTCGAAGTGTTCCATTTATTCAAAGGTTGATTGAAATTAGTGCCATAAAACATCCACGACATATCCTTAACGCTTGAAGTATCCCATTTATCAAGGGGTTGATTAAAACTTGTGGCTGCAAACATACTATTCATATCAGCAACCTTTGAAGTGTCCCAATCATTTAAAGAACAATTAAATTCAAAAGCGTTACAAAACAAATTACTCATATCAGTAACGCTTGAAGTGTTCCATTTATCCAAAGGTTGATTGAAATTTGTAGCACCCCAAAACATACCACTCATATCCGTAACCTTTGAAGTGTTCCAAGAATTTAGGGGTTGATTAAAATTGCTCGTCTCATAAAACATTTCTTTAAATGATATTGCCTTACTTGTATCCCATTTACTTATATCTTCGTTAAAATTATCAGCCATATAAAACATACGCTCAAAGGTAGTTACCTTACTTGTATCCCAACTACCTATCCCGCTAAAATCCTCTCACTTAAAATCCAACTTTACATTGTTATCTTTCGCCCAATCCACAACACCTTCCCAAAAGTTTTTAGCATCATCGTGTTCAATATAAGCAAACAAACCTTTCATATCCGTTACTTCGCTAGTGTCAATGTCGCTGAGTTTGACATTTTCATCATACACCAGCTTTCGCAACTGCTCGTTGTTTGGCACAAACTGCCCTTTTGCGTTTCTTTTTATGCCCCAACCCAACGGAGTGATTATCTTGCCGCCTTGCTTTTCCTCTGCCATTTTTTGCCTTTTAAAGTCAAATTTGTGAAATATATTAACAAAAATTTCTTGCATTTTGCCCTTTAAATTTAGCTTTTTTGCTAAATTTAAGTGAAAATTCAAGGGTTTTTTGCTAAATTTACGCTAAAAATTCACTTTTGGACAGAAAATGAAGCGCAAAAACCACGCCCAACCTACCAAACCCGCAAGGCTTGTGCCTTGAAAAGTGGCTTTGTGAGCGTTATCGGGCGCACAAATGCTGGCAAAAGCTCACTCATCAACGCTTTGAGCGAGCGCAAACTCGCCCTTATCTCGCCCAAGCAAAACGCCACACGCCGCAAAATCCGCGCTATCATTATGTTTGAGGGCGCACAAATCATCTTTACAGATACCCCAGGGCTGCACCAAAGCGAAAGGAAATTCAACCAAATGCTTGTAAATTCAGCCTTGCAAAGTGCAAGCGAGTGCGATTTGGTGCTTTTTGTGGCAAGCGTTTTGGACGGCACAAGCGAGTATGAACGCTTTTTGCAAAATGCGCCCAAAGCACCGCACATAGTGCTTTTAAACAAGGTTGATTTAGTCAAAAACGAGCAAGTGTTGCAAAAACTTGCCGAGTATGCGAAATTTAGCGCGAATTTTACAGCTCTTGTGCCGTTTTCGTGCAAGCAAAAGTCCTACAAAAAGCCCTTGCTTGATGAAATCACAAAGCACTTACCCGAAAATCCTTATTTTTTCGAGCCTGAATTTCTTAGCGACACGAGCGAAAGGGAGTTTTTTAGGGATTTTATCTTAGAGGCTTTGTTTGAAAATTTCAGCGATGAGTTGCCTTATGCCTGCGAAGTGCTTGTCGAAAGTGTGAGCGAAACGCCCACTACAACGCACATAAATGCTACTATCATCACGGACAACGCCCATCACAAAGCCATACTCATCGGTAAAAACGGCAAAAGTCTCGCAAGAGTCGGCTTTGAAGCAAGAAAAAAAATAGAGAATTTCACAGGCAAAAAAATCGTCCTTAAAACCTTTATCCAAGTGAAAAAAGGCTGGCAAAATGACGATGATTTTCTTAAAAAAGTGGTGTTTTGATGAATTTTAAGGACATTTTTGCTAAAACTTTCACAGCTAAATTTCGCACACCTTGTGCGAAAAATTCAAGCCCAAAAAAGGGGCGGATTTTTGGCACAAAAAGCCTAAATTTAAGCACCTTGCAAGTAGTGAAATTTGACAAGATTTTTTATGTGTGGCTTGAAAATCTTGCTTTTAAGGACGAAAATTTAGAAGAAGTGCTATTTGAACGAGCTTGCGATGAGCTTGGCATAAAAGAACGCTTTGATTATGGTATGTCTTATGTTTTAGATGATGACAAAGCCCTTGTTTTCTTAACTTTGGACGAAAATTTGGATTTTAAAGGCGATTTTGCCATCGCTGAACCTTTGCTTTGGCGTGGCTTACACAGGGCGCAAAATTTAGCAAAAGCCCAAATTCCGCCCTTTTACGCCGTGCTTGTCCTGCAAAAAAGCTATGGATATGTCGCATTTTTCGGCGATGAAAGGCTTTTAGGGCTTAAAAATCTGCCCTTGTTTAGCTTTGATTATCTTTCGCGCAAGGACGAAACGGCGCGGCAGGACTTTTTGAACGAGCGTGTCATAGAGCCTTTACGCGCCCTTTGCCACGCTCATCGCGCTCAAATGCTTGTGCTTGTGGGCGATGAGCTGGCTTTGGGCGAGTTTGTGTCCGCAAAACTTGAACTTTCAAGCCTTTGTTTGGATAAATTCGCCGCAAAGGCGCATTTTAAACTAAATGAATGGGCTGAGTTTTTGCAGATAAAGGCGCAGAATAAGGCGAGCAATTTTTTGCGCCACAAGCTAAAAGAAAGCTCCCCAAACAAGCTTATAGCGGGATTTATGGCGTGTTTTGTGCTTGGCTTTTGCTTTGTCGGGGCTGAATTTTTACTCAAAAGGCAGGCTTTGAAAAACTCTTTTGAGCTTGACACGCAACTGCCTAAAATAAGCGATTTGCAAAAGGAAAGCAAGGCTTACGCCCAGCAAATAAGGCAAAACAAAGAAATCCTAGCTTATATGTCCCAAGAACTCACGCCTACACCCTTGCTTGACACGATGAAAGCCCTTTTTGCCTTGCTTTATGAGAGTCAAATCACACTGCAAAGCCTTGAATTCAGCGCAAACGAGATAAAAATCCTTATCCCGCACAGCCAAACGAGCGAAAATTTCATCAAAAATCTTTACGCTAACGCCCTTTTCACGCTCAAAAACAAGGAACTTGCGGGCGATTTTTACGAGCTGGTTTTGGAGCGCAAATGAAAGAAAAATTGCTTTTTTATTTAAGTGGCTTAAACCGCAGAGAAAAGGTGCTGCTGGCTGTTGCCACGCTACTTTTGGGCGGCTTTTTGGGTATGAAAATGAGCCAAAGCGTGCTAGAAGCGTTTTTTGACTATGATTTGACCGCTTTGAGCGAGCAAAAAAGGCAAGCCCAAGAGAGCAAAGCCTTGTATGTAGGCATTCAAGCGCAAAAAAAGGAACTTGACAGCCTAAACAAGCTTATCTTGCACTTTAAAGCTGACGAAAAGGCTTATTTAGACGAGCTTTACGCCCTTGCAAACGCTACAAATGTCAATTTCACCAGCATTAAAAACACCACTACAAAGGACACAGCCTTTGCCAAACACAGCATTTTCATCGACTTTGAAAGCGACTTTGCCAGCTGCCTTGCCTTTTTGCAGGCTGTGGAGCATTCAAAACTTTTCTTTGAATTCAGCGAGCTGAAAATCGCCCGAAACGACAGCACCAAGACCCTGCGAACCTTTTTGCACTTGCGTTTCATATCAGTGCTACCACGCTGAAAATCCCTTTTTACAATAAACAAAATTCAAATTTATCCATTACCGCCTTGCAAATTCACTCACCACACAAAACTCACTAACGCTCTTTTGCGCTTGCAAGAACGAAGTGAATTTCTCACTCGTTTCGCAAGGTGTCAAGGACATTAACTTGTGTAGCCTTGCGGGCGGGGTAATACGAGCTTATCATCACTATAAACGCCGCTCCCACGATAGCTAGGATAAAGTCAAGTCCGTCTAAGTCCAGCAGTAGCTTGCTTGTGCCATACACATCAGCGGGCAAGGTGATAATATCGAAATTTTCAAGCAGCCATAGCACAAAAAACGACAAAGCCACGCCGCACAGCATTCCAAAGCCACCCACAAGCGTGCCAAGTGCGAAAAAGGCTTTTTTCACTTCGCCCTTGCTTGCTCCAAGTGCGAGTAAAAGGGCTATTTCAGCGCGGCGGTTCATCACTATCATCAGCAAAGAGCTTACTATGTTTAGGCTTGCGGCTAAAATGATGAGCAAAAGCACGATGAAAAGGGCGCGTTTTTCAAGCTCTAAGGCTGAAAACAAATTCGCATTTTGCTCCCACCAGCCTACTACGCGGTATTTTTCGCCGAGTTTTTGCTGCATTTGCGCTTGTAAGCCTTGCAAAGCGTGTATGTCGCCAGCGCTAATGCCCTTTGCAGCGATATGCACGCCGTTGTAAGTCGCTCCACGCCCTAAAACAAGGCGCACGGAGTCAATGTCCGCATACATATACGCCCTATCATAGAGCGCAAGCCCCGATGAAAAGCTGTGGCGGACATCAAAACGCTTGGTTTGTGGTGTGAGCGCAAGTCCGCTTGGGCTTAGGTTAGAAAAGATAATGGGCAGTTTGTCGCCTTTTTGCAAGCTAAATTCATCAACAAGTCCGCGCCCTACGAGTATATCAAAGCCTTGCAAATCTTTGTCTTTCAGGGATTCGCGCACGACTTTGTTGATTTGCTTTTCGTCCTTTGAATGCACGCCAAAGAGTATGCCGCCCTCGAATTTACTGCCTCCGCGCGCAATCACCTGCGTGCTGATATATGGACTAATGATGAGTTGCGGGAAAGTTGCTCGTAAATTCTCCACAAAGGCTTCATCTAGGGCGATTTTTTGAGCTGAAAACACGGACAAAGGGTAGTTCATCACGGCAAATCGCTCGCGCAAGCCCTTGTCAAAGCCGTTCATTATCGCCATCGCTACCAAAAGCACGCAAAGCCCTACGCACACGCCGATGAAAGCAAGCACCATAGAGAGCATTATAAAGGGCTGTTCCTTGTCAAAACGCAGGTATTTAAAGAGCAAATAATCCGTTACGGACTGATTTTTGTTTGATTTGATTTTTTTCATTTGCGCGCCTTGTGTGCTGAAATTTGGCTAAATTCAGCAGAACTTTCGCAAAAATTTACACAAAAAAGGGCAAATTTTGCTTTAAAATTCATAGCACAAGAACTTACATTGTTTAAATTCACGCTAAAACCCCTTGTCTTGGTCCGCTTTTGCCGTGGCATTCTTTGTATTTCTTACCGCTTCCGCAAGGGCAAGGGCTGTTTCGTGGCACTTTTTTTACGCTGTTTGTAAAGGCGGCATTTCCATTTTTGCCAGCGTTTGCGCCGTTTTTAAAGCGTTGTGCTTGTCCTAGATTGTCCTCATTTGCGCCCGTTTCAACCGCACTTTGTAAGAGTTTTTCATTTTTTTCTTGGGCGTTTTGCTCGATGGCTTGGGTGTTTGAGCTAGTGAAAACGACATTGAAAAGCACCTTGACGCTGTCAAATTTTATGCGCTCAACCAGCTCTAAAAAGAGATTATAACTTTCTTTTTTATACTCCACAAGCGGGTCTTTTTGATTGTATCCGCGCAGTCCTATGCCTGTTTTAAGGTTATCCATAGTGTATAAATGCTCTCTCCACGCCCCGTCAAGCACTTGCAAATACAAAATGCGCTCCACTTTTTTCTTGTCGTTTTCGCTCAAAAAGCTCATTTTGTTAGCATAAAATTTCTCCAAAGCATCAATTAAATTTTGCTCCATTTCAAGGCTGTTATAGCTTTCAAATTCATCGTATTTTAGCTCTACACCGCATTCTTGGGCGATTTTGATTTTTAAATTCTCAAAATCCCCCTCATCTTGCTCGGGGCGCGTGTAGTATTCACGCATCGCGTAAGCTGCGTATTCGCCGATATTTTGACTCACTTTGCCGTCTATGTTAAAATGCTCGTTTAAAAGCTCGTTGCGGTATTTGTAGATAGTTTTTCTCTGTTCGTTTGCGACATCGTCATATTCTAGCAAGTGTTTGCGGCTTTCAAAGTGCATACTTTCAACCTTTTTTTGCGCATTTTCCACCGCACGTGTTACAATGCCGCTTTCAATATGCTCGCCTTCTTCTATGCCAAGCCGTTCCATTATGGCTTTGATTCTGTCCCCGCCAAAAATGCGCAAAAGATTATCTTCAAGGCTCAAATAAAAGCGCGAAAGCCCCGGGTCGCCTTGTCTGCCCGAACGCCCGCGAAGTTGGTTATCTATACGCCTACTTTCGTGCCTTTCAGTGCCGATGATATAAAGCCCGCCGAGTGCGCGCACCTCATCATCTATCTTTATATCAACCCCGCGCCCTGCCATATTTGTGGCAATGGTTACAGCGCCTTTCTTGCCCGCATCGGCGATGATTAGGGCTTCTTGCTCGTGGTGTTTAGCGTTTAGGACATTGTGCGCTATGCGTTCTTTTTTAAGCATTTCGTGCAAAACCTCACTTCGCTCAATGCTCGCAGTGCCTACCAAAACGGGCTGTCCGTTTGAATTTGCCCTTTTTATCTCATCGATGACGGCTTTGAATTTCTCTTTTTGGGTTTTGTAAATCAAATCGTGCTTGTCGATGCGGTGAATAGGGATATTTGTGGGTATTGAGATGACATCAAGCTTGTAAATTTGGCTAAATTCAGTGGCTTCTGTTTGCGCTGTGCCTGTCATACCAGCGAGTTTGTCATACATTCTAAAATAATTTTGAAAGGTAATGTCCGCCAGAGTTTGGCTTTCTTCTTGGATTTTGACATTTTCTTTTGCCTCTAATGCTTGATGAAGTCCATCGCTAAACCGCCGTCCCTCACTCAAACGCCCCGTAAATTCATCAACGATAATCACTTCTTTGTTTCGCACCACATAATGCACATCTTTTTCAAAGAGATTGTGCGCTTTTAGGGCTTGGTCGAGTTGATGGGATAAAATAGCGTTATCAAGGCTGTAAAGATTATCCACGCCAAAGAGTTTTTCAGCCTTTGAAATGCCTGCTTCTGTGATTAAAATCGTGCGGTTTTTTTCATCGACTATGAAGTCTCCGCTTGGCTTAGCGTCTTTGTTTGCTAAATTTTGTGGCGGCATTTCGCCTTTTTGCATTTTTTTAGCGACTTCATTTGCCTTTATGTAGCCGTCCAAAGTGCGATTTGTAGGACCGCTGATGATGAGCGGGGTTCGTGCCTCATCGATTAAAATGCTATCAACCTCATCAACGATGACGAAATTATGCCCCCTTTGCACCTTTTCATCGCTGCTGAATTTCATATTATCGCGCAAGAAATCAAAGCCAAATTCGTTGTTTGTGCCGTAAGTTATGTCGCACTCATAGGCTGCTTTATGCTCATTGTCCGAATTTGCGCTTGAAAGCACCACGCCCACAGAAAAGCCCAAAAATTTGTAAATTTCGCCCATTTGCTCGGCATCGCGCTTGGCTAGATAATCATTCACCGTTACGATATGAACGCCCTTGCCGCTCATCGCGTTAAGCACCACAGGCAAGGTTGCCACAAGCGTTTTACCCTCGCCCGTTTTCATCTCGGCTATTTTGCCCTCATTAAGCACCATACCGCCGATGAGCTGGACATCAAAGTGGCGCATATTCAGCACGCGTTTGCTCGTTTCGCGCACTATGGCAAAAACCTCGCTCAAAATGCCGTCCATATCAAGCTCGCCGCTTACAACGCCCTCTTTTAAAAGCGCAAATTCAGCCTTTAACTCGTCATCGCTCATCGCTTGATACTTGTTTTCTAGGGCGTTTATGCGCTCCACTCGCTTGAAATACTTTTTAACTTCTCTGTCGTTTTTCGTCCCAAAGATTGATTTGATAAGGTTTAGAAACATTTTGCGCCTTTAAACTTAAATTTAAATTCAAATTATAACCTTAATTTAATAAATTTTGGCTACAATAACGCAGAAATTTTTAATTTTTGGAGCAAATATGAGATTTTTAGTGCTTTTGCTGCTTTTTTGTGGGCAGATTTTCGCGTTTAATGCCGAGTATAAGAGCTTTTCAAGCGACTTTACCCAAAAGATTCGCTCGATAAATTCGACTATCAACTACACGGGCAACTTTGTCATCACCCAAAAAGAAGCCTTTTGGAACTACAAATCCCCAGCGAAAAAGCAAATTTTCATCAACAACACCCAAGTTGTCGTGCTTGAACCTGATTTAGCCCAAGCCACATACAGCAAGCTCAGCGACACGCCGAATTTAACGCAAATTTTTAAGCAAGCAAAAAAAATCGCCACAGACAAATACGAAACAAAATACCAAAAAATCACCTACACCATCACCATCGTGGGCAACGAAGTCAAAAGCATAGCCTACAAAGACGAGCTTGACAACGATGTCATCATCACCTTGCAAAACCAAAGGCGCAATGTGCCGATAAACAAAGCCATTTTCACGCCCAAAATCCCGCCAAACTTCGACATAGTGCGCTGAATTTAGCTTTTTACTCGTGCTTTGTGCGGTGTTTGCGTTGAATTTTTAATGCAGAATTTAAGCGTGGTGCTGAATTTTCAAGTAAAATTTAGGCGCAACAGCTTAATTTTGCCTTGAAAATTCAAAGCAAAATTCAAAACAACATTTGAATTTAAAGAAATTTTAAGCATAGCGAAAAAATTGCTAAATTTTAGGCAAAATTCAAGCCTTTTTGCTTAAATTTCGCCCAAAAATTTATCATCATTTTAAGCGTTTTTGCCTTGAAAATTTTTAGGGCTTTATCGCATTACACGCTACAAAAGCCCAAATTTTCAAAGTGCTAAAATGTATTTAAACGCCAAAAATGCGCCACTTGCCAAAAGTGCGGCAGCGGGCAAGGTGATAATCCACGCCAAGCCGATAGGCTTCATCATCGCCCATTTAGCGTTGTGGTTGTATAAACCTATGCCAAGCACCGCGCCGATGAGTATGTGCGTGGAGCTGACAGGAATTCCAAACTGCGTTGCCAGCAAGATGATGATGCTTGCGCCAAGTTCTGCGCTAAAACCTGTTGTCGGGCGGATTTCGGCTAGCTTTGAGCCGACTGTGGCGATGACTTCTTTGCCCAAAAACCAAAGCCCAGCTACCAAAGACACGCCAAACATCAGCATTACGGCAAATGGCACGGGCGCGCTTGGGTTGATACCGCCGCTTTTAAAGACATCTAAAATCGCCGCAAAGGGTCCAAGCGCGTTAGCAATGTCGTTTGCGCCGTGCGAAAAGGCAAAACTTGAAGCGGTAAAGATTTGAAACCACGAGAAAATTCTGTCGATAGTTTTGTTCAGCTCACTCTTTCGCACTATGCTTACAACGGCGTAAGTAACGATATAAGCGAGTATGCCGACTATAAAAATAACCCATATACTTTGCGCCACACTCATAGTGCTAACCTTGCTAAGCCCCTTAAAAAAGAGCATTGACGAGATGATGACAGCTCCAACCGCGCCCACAAGGGGTATGTGGCGTCTTGCCTCGCCAAAAAGGTCTAAATCCTTTTCTTTTTCTTTATACTCTTTCATTTTTTTCTTGTAAGCGCTTTTTTCTTTTTCTTCCTCATCATCTAAAACAATCGCGCTTAACTCTTTGATTTGCTCGCTTTGGGGCATTTGCTTAATGTTAGCAAAAAATTCTTCTTTGAATTTTTTTCTGTTTTGTTTGAGCTTTTTGATTTGGTCGTTTAGGGCTTGGGACGGGCTTAAAATCTTTTTGTGAATGTAAGAAAAAATGCAATAAGACGCCACGCCGCCCAAAAGTGGCGAAAGCACCCAGCTCAACGAAATCCTGCCGATTTCCGCCCAATTTACCATAGACAAAGCCTGCGAACCGCTGAAATTCAGCACGCCCATCGTTACGCTTGCGCCCACTATGCCGCCCACTATGCTGTGCGTTGTAGAGACGGGCAAGCCCTTTTTGGTAGCGATGAAAAGCCACACACCCGAGCTTAAAAGCGCTGAAAGCATTATGGCAACGAGCAACATAGGGTTAAATTCATCGGGAAAAACGACTATGCCGCTTCGTATGGTTTTAGTAACCTCTCCGCCCGCAAACACCGCACCGCTTAGCTCAAACACAGCGGCGATGACAAGGGCTTGCTTTATGGTAACGGTTTTTGCGCCCACGCTCGTGCCAAAGGAATTTGCCACATCGTTGCCGCCTATGTTAAACGCCATAAAAATGCCAAAAACACTCGCTAAAATAAAGAGTATCCAGTGGTTGTCTGGCACATAATAATAGCCCCAAATGTAAAAGCACACCGCCGAGATGGCAAAGATAAAAAACGCGATGGCATTGTCCCTAAACAACGAAGTTTTAAGCATAACTCGCCTTTGTAATTTTTTGGGTATTGTAGCACTTTTTTTGTAAATTTAATCTAAATTTTAAGTAAAATTTACAAAAAAAGCAACAAATTTGCCACTGCCCTTAAATTTTACTCATCTTTTAAGATTTTGTGAGTGAAAATTAAGCATTTTAAGCCTTTTTGAAGGCTTAAATTCACTCTTTATCAAGGGCAAAACTTGCAAGCACCAAAGGCGCATTTATGGCTTGAATTTTGCTATAAATTTGCAAATTTGCAAGCCTTGTAAATTTCTTTTTAGTTTGTGCTGCTACCGCCGCTTGCTCCGCTTGATGAGCTAGAAGTGCTTACTTTTGTGCTGCTTGTGCCATATCCGCTACCCACAGCGCTTGTGTTTTCGCGCAAGGACAAGTCATAGCGCACGCCGCCCACAGGGTAAAAGTTAAAGCTAAAATACACGCCGTTTTTGCGTTTAGCGCTGATACCAGCACTTGTGAGCTGCGGGTCGGTGCGTTCTTTGTAGATGAGCGAGTAGTTCCAGCATTTGCGTTGATAAGTGTAGCCCACTTCCCAAGCGTTTAAATGCGCTCTTTGCGTGTCAAACCACGCTCCTGCGATGAATTTGTAGTTTATGTTGTAGGTATAATCAGCACTCGCCCCGATGAAGCTGTGCTTTTCAAGCGTGTTTAAGTCTTGTTTGATGAATTCGTTAAAGTCGTATTTGTAGGCGTGCGAAAAGTTGAAGTTAAACTTTCGCAAAGCGATTTCAAGGCTGCTTATGCTTTTAGTCCATCTTTGCTGCTCTTTGGAGTAGGTGCTTTCGTTGCTTAAAGCGACATTTGGGGTAAAAAAGTATTGCGCTAAATGTTTAAGCTGGCTAAATTTCATCGTTTGCGTGTCATAGGCTACATTTACACGCTGTTTGAATTTTTTTTCGCCCTTGTCGTTGTAGAAAAACTGCACGGCTTTGACGCTCAAACTCTCTTCTTCTTCGTCAAAATTTAAGAAATTTTGCGTTATCTCGCCCTTGCTAACGCCGTCCATTAGGTAGTTTGCGCTAAAATGAATGGTGTGATAAAAGCTATCATAAGGCTTGGCAAGCTCGGTGTAAAGCGTGAATTCGTGGTAGTTGCGGAGCAAATGCTCGCTTTTTATAGCGTGGCGCGTGTAGCCGACAAAAGAGCCATAGAGCTTTTCGCTGAATTTAAACTGCAAAAAATCATCAAAAAGCTCCAAGTGAAAATTCAGCGGTAGATTGAAATTTGCGACATTTGCACCCACGCCCACTTCGCGCGTGTAGCGGTTGAAAGTCGCATCAAAAGAATACTGAATGTAATTGCGCAAAACTCCGCTCAAAAAGCGGTGATACTGCACGCTTGGCAGCTCTTGGAGTGTGTCTTTGTTGTTGAGCTTTGCCGTGTCTATGTAGTATTTGGCGTATGTGGCTAGGTAGTTGTTTTCATTAGCGATAAAATAGCTAAATTCAGAAGTAACAAGCGAAGTCAAATCCCTAAAATTTCGCGCTTCTAAATTCAAATAATCCACATCATTTAAGTAAATGCCATCTATCCAAACGCCTTCTTGTATATGCTCTCCCAAATCAAACAGGCTTTTAAAAAGGCTCTGGCGCGTGTAGCGCAGCTCTATGCCTTTATGGAGCTGGTTTTTAAGCCCTTCTCTCTCATAATAATCCGCCCGTTCTCTAAAAATACCGCCGTTTAAAGCCCCGCTAGAATGCGGCGAGTCCATAAAACGCAGCGTTGCGTAGCCGCCTATACCGCGATTTGCCCGAATTTGCTGGCGATACTCTAAATCCCACTCATCATAAAAGGCTAAAAATAAGGGCTGATTGTAGTAAAAGCCGTCATCGCGATTGAATTCAAACTCGGGGATTAAAAGCCCGCTTTTGCGCGAAGTATCAAGGCTAAAACCAAGATAAGGCACATAAAAAACAGGCGCGTCTTTAACATAAAGCCTTGCGTTGTAAAGGTGCAAATAGTTGTTCGTCCTGTCAAGCTCGCCTGTGGAAAAGCGGATTTTCCAGTCAGGATTATGCACATTGCAGCTTGAAACGGTGGAGTCTTTGCTGAGAAAAAGCGTGGAATTTAAGTCGCTTTGCCCACTTTGAAACCACACTTCCATTTTGTTGTCAGCAAAAAAAAAGTCCTTAAAACTCGCTCTATCGCCGTCTAAATTTACCTTTGCGTAGCAAGAGTTAAAACGCTCGTTTTGATTGCGCAGCACGCTCACTTCGCCAAAAAGCTCGACATCGCGGCTTGTTTCGTTAAATTCAGCCCTATCAGCACTGATGAGATAGTTGTTAGAAAAGATTAAAACGCTTGAATTTGCTTCAACCAGCTCGCCGTTTTTTTGCAAATCATTTGCGTAAAAATCCACTTGCTCGGCGTTTAAAAAGCCCAAAAGCGCGCTTAAAAAAAGCAAAATTCGAGTGAGCGTAAATTTATGCAAGTTCTATCACCAAGGTTTTAGCAGCGTAATCTTCCCACGCTTTTCGCAAGTCATTTCCCAAAGCCCACACAAAGCCAAGCGCGAAAGCTCCATCGCTCAAACGCTTCACGCCCGCTCTAATGGCACTTTGCGTGATATTTGGCTTGTATAGGCTGTTCTCATCGACAATGCTGATTTTGCACGCCATTTTTCCAAGCGTTGCGCCGTAAAGAAATGTAAAAACAAAGTCATAAGCAAACTGCAAGAGTAAAATTCCGCCCAAAAAGTTAGCCATTAGCATTTGGATTTGCGTTATGTCATCAAAACCCACCAACTCATCGGCAAAGATAAGCAAGATGATGGCTGAGATGATGAGATTGTCGATAATGTAAGCCAGCACGCGTTTAGGAAAGCTCGCAAGGCGGATATTTTCGCGCTCTAATTTTTTTAGTGTTTCGTTCATCGATAAGCCTTAAAATGTGAATTTGTGAATTTATAAGCGAAATTAAGCAAAAATGTGGCTGAATTTGCAAAAATTTGCGTGAAATTTGCGTTGAAATTCACGCTAAAATTTGCGCTGAAAGGGCGTTTTGCCCCAAATTTTACAAGGCAAAATGCCTTTGCGTGGCTTTTGCGTGAAAAAAGGCAAAATGCGGGCGCGCTTTGAGCTTTTTTAAAATTCCACGCCCAAGCACGCAAGGCAAAAAAGAACCAAAAAAACAAGCCATTTTTTTTCATTTTAAAGCCTGATACGCAATGTCTGTGCGGTTTTGCTTGCCTGCAAATTTCACATTTTCGCAAAGTTTATAAGCATTTTGCTGTGCGCTTTTTAAAGTCGCTCCAAGCCCCACGCACACAAGCACTCGTCCGCCTGTGGCGTAGAGTTTGCCATTTTCCGCGCTCACGCCAGCAAAGGACAAATGCGTATTTTGCGGCACTTCGCCAAGTGAAATTTCAGCCTTTGGCGAACCTTTGTAAGGGTAGTTTTCACTTGCGCAAACCACGCCCACAGCAAATTCTTGCAAAAGCTGAATTTCAACTTGTGCAAGCCTTTGTTTCGTGCAAGCAAGCAGAATTTCGAGCGGATTTTTGATGAGTGGCATCAGCACTTCGCATTCTGGGTCGCCAAAGCGCACATTAAACTCTAAAACATAAGGCACGCCGCGCACTATCATCAGCCCTGCGAACAAAACGCCCTTAAATTCGTTGTTTTCAGCGCGCATTCCCGCCAAAGTGGGTGCGATAATGTCCTTTTTAATGCTTTCTAAAAGTTCTTTGCTTGCAAGCGGGCTTGGAGCGTAAGCGCCCATTCCGCCTGTGTTTGGTCCCTTGTCCTTGTCTTTAAGTTTCTTGTGGTCCTGTGCGGCGGGCAAAAGCACGAAATCCTTGCCATCGCAAAGGGCGAAAATGCTTAACTCAAAGCCGTCTAAAAACTCTTCAATCACCACGCGCTTGCCCGCTTCGCCAAAACTTGCCCCGCTTAACATATCTTTTGCGGCATTTATGGCTTCATCAACGCTTTGAGCGATGATGACGCCTTTGCCAGCGCAAAGTCCATCAGCCTTAACAACTATGGGAGCATTTAATGAGCGGATAAAATCACTTGCAACGCCTAAATCATCGGTGTTTAAAAATTTCGCTGTTTTTATGTGGTGTCTTTGCAAAAATTCTTTCATAAAGGCTTTCGAGCTTTCAAGCTGTGCGGCGGCTTTTGTAGGTCCAAATATAGCTAAATTCGCCTTTTCAAAGCTATCGACAACCCCACGAGCCAAAAAATCCTCACTTCCTACTATACACAAGTCGATTTTTTCAGCCTTTGCAAAGGCTGTCAGCTCGCTAATGTCCGTTAAATTTACATTTGTGCCAAGTTTGCTTGTCGCTCCATTGCCCGGGGCGAAAAAAAACTCAGCCCTATCATCTTCGCGCCCTATCGCCAAAGCTATGGAAAACTCACGCGCCCCGCTACCTAAAATCAAAATTTTCATTGAAATTTGCTCCAAAATGATGAATTTTTAGCGTTTAGGCTAAATTTGCAAGCTGAGTTTAAGCCCTTTTCGCTTAAATTCAGCCAAAAGCTAAATTTACTCCAAATCGCCAAAAAGCCCAAATGGTCGTGAGTGCGTATTTGACCCCAAAAAGTCAAAGATACCGCTAGGCTGTCCTTAAAGGCTGCAAGTTCTCGCCTTTTGCAAGACTCAAACGACCCCACAGACACGGTGTAACAGCACAAATCGCAGTAAAAAGTAATGTGTTGGACCAAGAAACACTTGTATCGAGCCACTCAGGCAAAGGGCATTATAGCATTTTATCTTTAATGCTTGCTTAAATCACCTTAAATTTCGCCTTATCGTATCTGTCAAGGTTTTTGCCCTTTAAGATAATGTCCGCTGGGCTTTCCCAAGCGGTGTTTTGGTCGATATAAACTAAATCAAAGCTCTCATCTCTCATCATCTGCTGAAAATTTGTCTCTTTTGTGGCTGATTTTACCAAATAATACTCGCCCATTTCAAAGATTTTTATCTTTAAATCGATGATGAGTTCGGCGTCCGTGCTTACGATGAGAAATTTTTTGCGGTGTTGTTTGATGATATTTGACACATAAGAGTTGAGCCTTTGGTCATTTTCGTTGAGCTGATACTTGTCTAAACGGCTTAAATACAGCTCTGCAAAGCTTATCGTGCAAAAAGAGTTGCAAATGTTTTCCTTGCTAAAATACGAATTTTTAAGCCCCGCTGAACCAAGTGCTGCGGTGTAAATTTTCATATCCATCAAAGTCGCGCACACATCAAGGCTGGCGATTATCTTTTGAAAAAGCCGCTCGCGCATTAGTTTAAAGGCTCGCTCAAAGGTTTCAAGGTGTTGGTTGTAAAAATCCACTCTCGCCTTTTCAAGCCGCTCGATATTTGCTTGAAACTGCACGGCTTCTTCGTTGAGTTTAATGATTTTATCTTGTCTGGCTTGAATTTTTTCTTTATCAGGGCGGGGTTTTTGCTGCTCGAAATTTACCTCCATTCTTGCGCTTCTTGCTTGAAGCTGGGCGCTTTTAAGCCTATTTTTTTGCGTGTCTATGGCGGTGGCTAGGGCTTGGTAATACACTTGTTCGGACAAAAACATTTCGTTGAAAATGCGCGTTATGTTGATATTTTTTTGCCTATCTTTCATATCGTTATATGAGGCTTCAAGCCTTGTTGTCGTGTTTCTAATCTCGGAAAATTCGCTTTGATTGAGCGAAGTCTCCATATAAAAGAGCGTGTCAAGGGCTTTGAGAATGAATTTTTTGCAAACAAAATAATTTAAAATGAGCGGTGGCTTTTTTTCAAGCGCGTCCATACTATTTTTCAGGCTATCCACAGCGGTGATTTCGTGTTTGAAATACTTTTGCACGGCTTGGGGAATCGTAGTGGCAAGGGGTATGTGGTCAAGCGTGTTAAAATCAGTCGTGCGGTAAATTTGGGTTACATACTCCGCACGCTTTGCCTGCACGACATTGTCAAGCTCATAATCACTCTCCGTGCGCCAAAAATCGTTTTCTGTAACAAAGTCGCCGTCTTTGAATTCTTGGAATTTCGATGGTTTGATGCTAGTAATGCGGTTTGTGGAGTCTGCGCTGAATTCGACAAAAATGCCTACGCTTGGAATGCTCTTTTTGTCGTGCCAGCTTTGAGAGTTGAAATCAAAAAAGGTTTTTCTCAAATCCATAACCGTTCCACGCCCTGTGGAGTCGATATATACCATTATCTTGCCGTGCATTTCTAGCCTTTTGTCCTTTTTTCAAAAAAATTTCGTTCCCTGAAAAACTCAAAATTTTTCAAAGCATTATAGCATTTTTTAATAATTAAGCTAAATTTTATGTAAATTTTTACCCAAAAAACTAAACAAAATGCACCACTACTCCCATTCTATCGTAGCTGGGGGCTTTGAGCTTATGTCATACACCACGCGGTTAATGCCCGCTACTTCGTTGATAATACGGCGACTTATGTTTTCAAGCAGCTCGTAAGGAAGGTGCGAAAAACTCGCCGTCATACCATCGCTTGCATTTACCACGCGCACGCACACAGCATTATCATAAGTGCGGTTATCACCCATCACGCCGACACTTTTGACATTTAAAAGCACGCAAAATGCCTGCCAAGTTTTATCATACCAACCCGAGCTTTTCAGCTCTTCGCGCAAAATGACATCAGCATTTCTTAAAAGCTCCAAACTTGGCTCATTCACCTCGCCCATTATGCGTATGGCTAGCCCAGGTCCGGGAAATGGATGGCGGAAAACTAGCTCTTTGCTAAGCCCTAACTCCAAGCCAAGCGCACGCACTTCGTCTTTAAAGATTTCTTTAAGCGGCTCAATGAGCTTTAAATTCATCTTTTCGGGCAGTCCGCCTACATTGTGGTGCGATTTTATGGTTTTGCTCGCGCCCACAACTGAACTTTCGATGATGTCCGTGTAGAGCGTGCCTTGCGCAAGATATTTTATACCCTTGTGCTTTTTTGCCTCCGCTTCAAAGACTTCGATAAAGGTGTTGCCGATGATTTTGCGCTTTTTTTCAGGCTCAACTACGCCTTTTAAGCGTTCTAAAAAGGTTTTGCTCGCGTCAATGGTGATTAAATTTATGCCTAAATTATGCCTGAACATTGTTTCTACCGCTTCTTTTTCGTTTTTTCGCAAAAGCCCATTATCCACAAAAACGACAATAACTTGCTCTTTTATCGCATTTGCCAAGAGTGCAGCCACTACGCTACTATCCACGCCCCCACTTACCGCACACAGCACCTTATCAGCCCCAACTTGCGCCTTTATAGCCGCACTTTGCGCCTTAGCAAAGCTTCCCATATTCCAAGTGCTTTCGCATTCGCAAATGTATTTAGCGAAATTTTTAAGCATTTTTGCCCCAAATTCGCTGTGCTGCACTTCGGGGTGAAACTGCAAGGCGTAGAATTTACGCTTTTCATCGCCAAAGACACAAAAAGGGCTGTTTTCGCTACTTGCTAGCACTTCAAAGCCATTTGGTAGGCTTTCAACCTTGTCAGCGTGGCTCATCCACACCACTTGCCTTTGGGGCAAGTCCTTAAAAAGCGGATTTTCGCGCGAAATTTCAATGCTTGCCTTGCCATACTCTTTGTGCTTTGCTGGGCAAACGCTCGCGCCAAAGTGCTGCGCCATAAGCTGCATACCATAGCAAACGCCAAGCACAGGCACGCCAAGCGTAAAAACGCCCTCATCGCAAAAATAAGCGTCTTTTTCATAAACGCTGGCTGGTCCTCCGCTTAAAATAATGCCCTTTGGGGCTTTTGAGCGGATTTTATCAAGGCTTGTGTTAAAGGGCAAAATTTCAGCATAAACGCCTTGTTCGCGCAAACGCCTTGCGATGAGCTGGGTGTATTGCGAGCCAAAGTCCAAAACCAAAATGCAGTCTTTTTTCATTTTTTTCCTTTTTGAGTTAAATTTTTGTTAAATTTTTGCGCTTTAAAACGCCATTTTACCATCTATCTAGCTTTTGATACGGCTTTACTTCGATAACAGAGCCATTATCATCACGCACAGGATAGCTCGGGTCGGCTTTGTTGCCACAAGCACCAAGCGTTAAACAAAAAAGTGCTATAATAACAATATGAAAAAACTTAAACAAACGCCAACCGTCATAGCCGAACTTATGCGAACTCATCGTTATCAACCCCTAAAAAAAATCTTTTTTGCGCAAGATTTTTTGCGCCTGATGAATCCAGCCCATCAAGCCCTTATCTCCAAAATCTTTATCAAAAACGATATTTTAATGATACTTGTTAAACACTCAGCCGCTTACCAAGAACTCAACCACGATGATACCAAAAAAAGCATTAAAATTCTCATAAAAATTTATACAAAAGCAAATCCTTTGAGCGAATTTGAGCGCGTAAAATCAGTCAAAATCCTTACAGATAGGGACTTTATGCCAGCTTTAAAAAGTGGCGAAAAAAAGCAAAAATTTTTTTTAGAACTCTCAAAGGGCAAGTTTAAAAACCCTTTCAGCAACGAAATTCTTTTTGAAAAATTTGAAAAAATTCGCCAAGCGATACAAAATGTCAAGTAAAATGCCAAAAAATTTAAGTCAAAATTCCTTAAATTCATCAAATTTAGCCGCCGAGCTTAAAACCCTGCCCGAAAAAGCGGGCGTTTATCAGTATTTTAACGCTCAAAACCGCCTTTTGTATGTAGGCAAGGCGAAAAATTTAAAGCACAGAGTGCGAAGTTACTTTGTTTTCACGCCAAATTTAGCCCCAAACCCGCGAAATTCCTTACGCATACAAAAAATGCTTGCTGAGTGTGTGCATTTGGAGTTTATCACCACAGAATCAGAAGCCGATGCGCTCATACTTGAAAACTCTTTCATCAAGCAACTGCGCCCAAAATACAACATTTTGCTACGAGATGATAAAACCTATCCTTACATTTATGTGGATTTGAGCGAAAAATACCCGCGTTTTGAGCTGACAAGAAAGCTCATCAAAAAGCCCAAAATCAAATACTTTGGACCCTTTTTTAAGGGCGCAAGAGAGCTTTTAAACGCGCTTTATTTGAATTTCAAACTCAAACAAAAATCATCGTGCAAAAAGGCTTGTATCTTCGCTCAAATCGGGCGTTGCGCCGTTGTGTGTGAAGAAAAAATTAGTGTTGATGAATACGCAAAAATCGTTCAAGACGCCACAAATGCACTGCTTAATCCGCATTTGCTTTTGAAAAATTTGCAAAGCAAAATGCAACTTTACGCGCAAAATGAAAACTACGAAGAAGCGGCGAAAATGCGCGATACAGTGGCTACAATCAAAGATTTGCAAGTAAAAATTCAAATCGACATTGCAAGGCTTGAAAATTTCAATGTTTTTGCGCTTGCAAAGGCTCAAAACACCCTTGCGCTCGTGCGTTTTGTCGTCCAAAATGGCAAAATCATCAGCGCACAGCATAAAATTTTTAGCGTAAAAGCCGATGAATACGATGAAAACGAACTTTACAAGCAGGTGATTTTAGAAAGTTTTAGCGTTGATGAGCCTGTAAATTCAACGCAAATTTATGTTTTGCAGGATTTTGAGGACAGAATTTTGGTTGAGGAACTTTTATCGGCAAGATTTGGCAAAAAATTTGACATAAAAGTGGCTAAAATAGGCGAAAAAAGGCGGATTTGCGAGCTAGCGCACAAAAACGCCTTGCAAAATATCAAAAATCACCGCGCTAATGATAAATTCGAGCTTTTAAACGAGTTAAAAGAGTTTTTTGAGCTTGAAAATTTGCCCCAAGTAATTGAAATTTTTGACAACTCACATTTGCAAGGTGTGGCAAATGTTGGTGCTATGGTAGTTTTTAAGGATACAGAATTTGACAAAGGTTCTTACAGACGCTATCATTTGCACTTTGCAAACGAGTTTGAGCAGATGAAAGAGCTTTTAACAAGGCGCGCTAAGGACTTTGACAAGCTTGCAGCGCCTGATTTGTGGCTTATTGATGGGGGTGCAACCTTACTAAAACTTGCAAGGGAAGTTATCAAAAGCAGCGGGGCAAATGTGGATATTTTAGCCATAGCCAAAGAAAAAATAGACGCCAAAGCTCACCGCGCAAAGGGCGGCGCAAGGGACATTTTACACTCTTTTAAGGGCGAGTTTGCGCTGAGTGTGAGCGATAAAAAACTTTTGTTTTTGCAACGCCTGCGCGATGAGGCACACCGCTTTGCGATAAGTTTTCATCAGCGCACCAAGCAAAAGGCGGATTTGCAAAGCTCAAAGCTCAAAAATTTAGGACTAACTGATGGACAAATCGCTAAACTTTTAAGCTATTTTGGCAGCTTTGAAGCCATTTATAAGGCAAGTTTTGACGAGCTTAAAAACGCGACAAATTCAAGGGTAGCCGCAAAACTACGCAAAATTTAAATTTTAAGAGCAAATAAATTTCAATCAAACGAAAGTGTGATTTGCTTGCTCGCATTTACCTTTTATGTTATAATGGCGCAAAGCATAAATTTAAGGGACACAAATGAATTTTTTAGAAGCATTAAAACAAGAGTATGCAAACATAGCTTACACAGAAAATAACGCTCGGGCGTATAAATCAACGGGAAACAAACTGCTTGATTTGTTTTCTCGTATGAGTGTTTCAAGAAGTTTTTTGAAAAAAGATGAAACGGGCAAAAAGTATCTTGATGATGATATGCTCAACCTTTGCTTGATTTCTTTTGATGAAAGCCCTATTTTAAGCCTGCAAGCCATTATTTACGCAAGAGACATTTTAAACGGACAGGGCGAAAGAGACACGAGCAGACAAATGCTTATCAGCCTTATAAATTCTCGTTGCGAAGGAAGGGTAGAGCTGTTTGAAAGGACACTTGTTGCCTTTAAGGAACTTGGCAGATTTGATGATTTGGTTTGTGTTTATATGAGCGTAGAGGATAAGTTAATCAAAAATTACATTATCCAAATCATCAAAGCACAGCTAAAAACCGACACTGCTGCGATGATAAAAGGTGGCGTTGTGAGCTTGCTTGCTAAATGGTTGCCATCTGAAAACACTTCATCAAAACAAACAAAACAAGCCGCAAAAGCCATAAGAAAGGCGCTAAATTTAGACTCTGCCGAGTATAGAAAAATTTTGACAAAATTAAGGGCGCAGATAAAAATAATCGAAAATAAATTAAGAACAAAGGATTATTCATTTGATTATGAAAGCGTTCCATCACAAGCTATGCTCAAATACACAAAAGCCTTTAAAAGAAATGATTTGGCTAGGTTTGAAAGCTATTTAGACTCTTTAAGCAAGGGCGAAAGTAAGGTAAATGTTAAGACCTTGACCCCTGCAAATGTGATTTACAAAATGGCACAAGATAACGGCGAAAACAAGTCATTATTTAACGCTCAATGGAAACAAATGCTTGAAAATTTCGAGTGTTTAAACGGCGTTGATGCGATTGTCGCAGCGGATGTTTCAGGGTCGATGTATGAGGGCGGAGAATGTCCTATTTATGTGTCGGTAGGACTAGCACTCTTTTTTGCATACAAAAATACAGCAAAATACAAGGGGCATTTTATTGATTTTTGTGGCAATTCGCAGATACACGAGCTTGATTTGTCAAAGGATTTGTGGGTTAATTATAATTTGATTTTAAATTCATCAAGGGATATGAACACAAATGTTGATTCTGTGTTTAAAGCCTTGCTAGATAGTGCTATAAAGCATAAAATTTCACAAAAAGACTTGCCAAAATACCTTATCATCATCAGCGATATGGAATTTGACGCGTGCAGTTATGATGACAATGAAGTAAATTTCAACTCTTGGAAAAAGCGTTTTAAAGAAAATGCTTATGAACTGCCTATAATAGTGTTTTGGAACGCTGCAAATCGAAACAACATTTCGCCCGCACAAAAAAACGACAGCGTGATAATGCTATCGGGCAGAAGTCAAAATGGATTTAAAACGCTCAATCTCATCGAAAAATGTGGTATAATAAAATCCGAAGAACTAGCTTTAAAAGCAATGGTTGAGACTTTGAAAGGCTATGATAGGTATTTTGAATAAAGTTGCGGACAGCTATTTTATGCTCTGAAACCATAAGTCGAGAAAAAGCAAAACTCGAAAGCAACTTGTTTTTCAAAACAACTTATCATTTAAGGGGCGAAATTTTGCGTGTAATCGGCGAGTAAAAGACACGAACAGCTATTTTTATGGATTGTGGTTCAAAACTCGTGTCTTGTAAGAATTTGTCAAGCGATAAAGCTTTTGCAATGTTTGCGTGACAAATGCTTTATCGCCACGCTATGGCGCGTTACCACACGCAAAACTCGCTTGTTTTTTACTTGCGATGACAGATTGCGAGTAAAATAAATTCTGCAATGGATTAACATACGATTTTTGCAAAAAAATTTGTTCGCAAAGATGGATTTTTGTCGTTTTGAGCTTTCGCTAAAACACAAAAATTTTCAAATTATTGTCATTTTGAGCCTTTTGTAAAAAAGGCGACCCAACTGGTTGCAAGGCGCAAGCCGCAGCAAAAAATCTCCTTTTGTCATTTTGAGCGTAGCGAAAAATCCATAAATTCAGCAATCCACTCTCCGTTTTTTGTATGGATACTTCGCCAAAGGCTCAGTATGACAAGATTTTAAGGGGTTGCTTGATTTTTGTGGATTATCCTTGCTCGCCCACGCTCACAAAGACGATTCAACAAAGATTTTATAATCACAAATTCACGCACTTTTTTCACAAAAGCCCAAAAAACAAGCCCCTAAAACACTATGGTTTTGTTGTTTGAGATGAAAATTTTATCCTCAAACACCAAGTCAAGCGCCTTTGAAAGCACATTTTTTTCGACATTTTGCCCCGCTTTTTTCATATCAAGCCAGCTGTCCTCGTGGCTCACATTTAGCACGGCTTGCGTGATGATGGGACCTTCATCAAGGTTGTTATTGACAAAATGCGCCGTTGCGCCGATGATTTTCACGCCCCTTTCAAAGGCTTGTTTGTAGGGATTTGCGCCGATAAAGGCGGGCAAAAATGAATGATGAATGTTGATGATTTGCCCCTCAAAATGCGCGACAAATTCAGGCGATAAGATACGCATATACTTTGCAAGCACGATATAATCGAACTTGTATTGTTTCAAACACTCCAAAATAAGCTCTTCGTGCGCTTGTCTGCTTAAATTTTCGCTCTTTATGCTGTGATAAGGTAGCTCAAACTTCTCTACCAAGCCGCAAAGCTCGTTATAGTTAGATATAACGGCTTTAATGTTTGCCAAAAGCTCGTTGCTGTAATGCTTTATCAGCAAGTCCCCCAAGCAATGCGCCTCTTTTGTCGCAAAAATCACAATGTCCTTTTTTTGCTTTTCATAAAGCTCCACTCGCGTTTTAGCGGGCAACATAGCCTTTAAAGTGCCTACAAATGAGCCTTTGTCAAACTCACCCTCCAAAATCGCACGGAAAAAGAAAAGCCCCTCGCCCACGAATTCATCGTTTTTGACGATATTGAGCTGATATTTGAAAATCACATCAGCGATGCGGTAAATCAAGCCTTTTTCATCGCTCGTGGCGATTTTTAGCACAAATTGTTTCATTTTATCCCCTTTAAATAGGCTTTTAGCCACTCATTTTTGCGTTTTTGTATCTGCTCGCCCAACTTCTTGCCCGAAAAGCCTAAATTTTCAAGCTCTTGCGTGTCAATTTGCGCTCGTAACGCCTTTTCATAGAGCTTTAAAGCCTTTGCTCTTTGCACTCTTTTTTCGTCCCAAAGCCCAAGCCAGCTTTTTAAGGGCATTTGCAAGGCGATTTGAGCTAAATTTAAATCACTCATTTCATCTTTAAAAAAGGGCTGTTTTGCGGCGTTTAAAAGCTCTTTTTTAAGCTGTGTTTTTGCGAAAAAATCCTTTTTTTCAATGCCGAAAAAATTTAAATAAAGATACAAAAACAAGCCCTCATCGCTGATAAATTCGCGCGCCCTTTCAAGCATTTGCCTAAATTTCGCGGCGTTTTCGCACTTTGTGCTGTCATTTAAAAGCACGATTTGCTCTAAATTCAGCTTTTGCAAAGCCTCAAATCCACGCTTTAAATTCTTTGCCTTAAAAAATTTATAAAGTTCAGCGTTGATTCTGTCCTTACTCAAATCCCTTGTATCCATAGTTTGCATAAATTTCAAACTCTCATCGGCGATTTTTAAATCAAATCTTGCCACAAAATGCACCGCTCTAAGCACGCGCAGGCTGTCCTCTTTAAAGCTCTCATCATCGATATGCCTTAAAATACGGGCGTTTAAATCCTCAAACCCGCCGTAAAAGTCCAAAAATTCATCGTTAAAAATGTTTATCATCATAGAATTTATGGTAAAATCCCGCCGCCTCGCCCCAAGCCTTTCATCATCGCAAACGCTTACCTCAAAGCCCTTGTGTCCGCTTCGCACCTTGTTTTCCGTGCGGGCAAGGGATAAGTCGTAATTTTTAAATTTATACACGAAAAAGCTTTTACCAAAGCCATTTGCGCCAAGTTTTTGCATAAGAGTATCGAAAAATTCAGGCTTTATGTCATAAATTTCTATGTCAAAGTCGTAAATTTCGCGCCCTAAAAGCATATCACGCACGCTACCACCCACCAAATAAGCCCTTTTGGTGTGTGGAGCTAAAAAATCAGCGATGAATTCAAGCTCGGCGTTATTTTTTAAGCTTATCTTCGATACTTGCAAGCAAAAACTCTAAAAAATTGATAGTCAAATCAAGTCTAGTCTCTATGTCTTCATACTCTGCGGCTTTTAAGCCCTCGAAAAGCACTAAAATACGCTCTTTGACATTGTTTAAAAACCTTGCCTCGCTGCTGCTAGGCACATAGCTCGTGCCAACTTGCAACTCACTCGGGCTTTTGTATGATGGCGCAAAGTCGATAACTTCGGCATTTTGCCTAGCACTCTTGCGCTCAAAGCCTTGTGAGTTTTTGTTTGGCTCATTATCGTTCATCTGTTTGAGCGTTTTTTGGGTAGCCTCATAAGCCTTTTGTAAATCCTGTATTTTCATATTTTTATCAACCACCTTTTAAATTCGTTGATTTCTTCTTCGCTTTGCATTGTGTTGAAAAAGTCGAGCATTTGGGTGTTTAAGTCCTTGTGCTTGCCTCCAAGCCCGCTCAAACGGCGCACAGCGTCAATGGCGTCTTGATTGTTTGGCTCGTTTTTTAAAATGTTTTTATAAATCTCCAAAGCCTCATTTTTCAGCCCCTGCGCCTCGTAAATAGACGCTTCTGTCATCGTTTGCTTCGCCTTTTTCATCTTGTCCCTCAAAAATTTACGCTAATTGTAGCAAAAAAAGTTGATTTTTGAAAATTTTTAGCTCATTTTGCTCGCTGATTATACGCAAAATTTGGATTTTAGTAAAAATTTATGAATTTTGTGCTTGTAAAATTCCTTTTGAAAGAGATAAAAAATCATATAAAAAAGTCAAATCGTTATCAAAATTGTGCTAGAATTTCTTTCGTTTGAAAATTCTTTTTTGTTTTAAGGTAAAAAGTGAATTTTAGGCATTTTGCGATGAAGTTGCGTAAAATTTAAGCCCTTTGTGCTGATTTACAAATCATAAGCCGCAAAGAGCGAAATTTTAGGCTTTTGCTTGGATAAATCAAACGCAAAAATAAGCAAAGTTAGAAATTTACAAAGGCTTTCAAAATGCCTTTGATTTTGAGAAAGAGTTGAAATTTGAGTATTTATTTTGTGCATTTTTTTGAGTGCTTTTTGCCCCTTGTTTTTGTGCTAGCCTTTGTGCGTATAAAGGGCTTGTGGCAAGTGTTTGCGAGCTTTTTTATAGGCTTTTTGTTTGCTTATTTTGCCTTTTTTATCGCCGCAAATTCCTTGCAAACAAGCGCGCTTTACTTTTACGCAAATATCCTTTTTATCGCTTGTGGCGTTGTCGCTTTTGTGTTGAGCGTGCTGAAATTTGAGCTTTTACTCATAAGGCTTAGCCTGATAACGCTGATAAGTTTTGCCTTTGGCGTGAGATACTTTTATATAAGTCAAGATTTTGCGGTATTTACAAGCTCTTTGCTTGACACGCAAGCCGTTGTTTCGATGGCTTTCATCGCTTTGGCTTTTATGCTGTGCTTGATACTCTTTGTTTTTATGCGTTTTAACCTTAGCTTAAAGCCTAAATTTAGCCTTTTTGCGCTCTTTGTGGTGCTTTTGTGTGAGATAAATAGGGCTTTATCCAGCGTTTTGCTCATCGCCTTGCGGGAAAATTTCATCACGGACACAAAAGATGGCGCGCTTTTAAATTTCATTGCTCAAACACAGCATTACTCGGACTTTGCCATTTATCTTTACCTTGTGCTTGTGCTTGCGCTGAGCTTTTCTTGCCTTGCCTTTCGCCCCAAACACTTACAAAAACGGCATTTGTTTGACATAGAGTTTCGCCAAAACGCCGCAAAGACAAGCACGATTAACGATTATTTTAGCGCAAGCCTTATAAGCTCGGTGCTAGCCCTTTGTATCATCTTGTATTTTAGCCTTGTATCAAGCAAACCGATACAAATTGACGCCCCAAAAGAAGTGTTGCCAGATGATAGCGGACTTTTCGTCTTTGACATAGAGCTTTTGCGCGACAACGCCTTGCACCGCTTTGCATACATAACGAGCGAGGGCAAGGTGGTGCGCTTTTTCTTGCTCAACAAACGAGAGGATAGGGACTCGCCTGTGGTGGTGTTTGACGCTTGTATGATTTGCGGGGATATGGGCTACATTAAGCGCGGTGGGGAGCTGATTTGCATAGCGTGCAATGTGCGTATTTTCCTTTTGAGCGTGGGTAAAGAGGGCGGGTGCAACCCGATACCGCTTAAATACGAGTTTGACGGAGAAAAAATCACCATAAAGCTCGAAGATGTCATCTACGGAACAAATTTTTTCACTGAAATCAAAGAAGTTTTGGTAACCGACCCCGTTTCAAAGACGAAAATTCTCAACTCAAAGGCTGAATTTTCCTACCTTTACAAGGGGCTGACTTATTATTTTGCGAGCAAAGACAACTACGAAGCCTTTGTAAATGAGCCTGAAAGTTTTGTAGATAGCAATCAAAGTGCGAAATTTAGGGCGCAAGGTTATGGAGAGATATAATGCTGTGGGCGATGATAAAAAATTCGATTTTTAAGAACAAAATTCAAAAATCTTTGGCTTTTTTAACCTGCTTTTTGGCGACTTTACTTTTGTGCGCTATGCTTAACATAACGCTTGGCATAGGCAACGAAGTAGGCAAACAGCTGCGAAGCTATGGTTCAAATATCATCATCTTACCCAAAGGCTCAAATTTAGCCATAGAAGTAGGCGGCGAGCTTTACGAGCCACTGAAAAACAAAAGTTATTTAAATGAAAGTGAAATTCATAAAATCAAAGAAATTTTTTGGCGCAACAATATCACCGCCTTTGCACCATTTTTAGAGGGCAAGGTGATGATGAAGCCCACAAAAAGCCCGCAAAATAGCCACGCAAACAATGAGTTTTCGCAAGAAGTGCTGATACTTGGCACTTATTTTGATAAAAGCATTGAAATCGCCGATGAAGAGGGGTTTAGCACGGGCATAAAAACACTTTATCCTTTGCTGAAAATTGACGGAGCGTGGATAAAAGACGATGACACCGAAAGCGTAATGCTTGGCGATGAATTTGCTAGGCAAAATGCCCTTAAAATAGGCGATTTTATCAGCTTAAATGGCAACAAAGTGCAAATTTTAGGCATTTTACACAATGCGGGCAAAAACGCAAACAAAATCATCACAAGCTTAAATTTAGCCCAAATTCTCTTAAACAAACAAGGCTTGTTCGCACGCGCAGAGGTTTCAGCACTCACCATACCCGAAGATGACTTGTCCTTAAAGGCTAGGCGCGACACAAGTGCCTTAAATCAGGTAGAATTTGACAAGTGGTATTGCTCGGCGTATGTAAATTCCATAGCTTATCAAATCGAAGAGGACTTAAAAGGCGCAACCGCTAAGCCCCAAACAGCTATCAGCGATGCCGAAAGCCTAATCATAAACAAAATTCAAGCCCTTATGGCGCTCACAGCCCTTATTTGCCTTGTCGTGTCAAGCATAGCCATAGCGAGCTTGATGAGTAGCGAAATCCACGCGCGTAAAAAAGAAATCGGGCTTTTAAAGGTGCTTGGTGCGAACGCTTTTCAAATTTATGTGATTTTTGCGGGCGAAAATTTGCTTGTCGCCCTACTTGCCGCACTTTGCGGCTTTGCTTTTGGTGTGGGATTAAGTCAAATCATCGCTTTAAGCATTTTTGGCTACACGGTTGCCACAGCTTTCATCGCACTGCCCCTAGCCCTTGTCTTTGCGGCATTTGCGGCACTTTTGGGCTGCTTATTTGCGCTCAAAAATATAGTTCATCTCTTGCCCGTGCAGGTGCTTTATGGTAAATAATTTTCTAATCACACAGCTTTTCAAAAGCCTTATTTTTTCAGCAAAGCGCGTCTTTATCATCGTCCTTGCTATCTTCATCTCAGCCCTTGTCAGCTCGGCTTTTTTAAACATTTATTTTGACCTTGATACTAAGCTTTCAAAAGAGTTAAAAGCTTATGGGGCAAATTTAAACATTTTACCAACAAAAACCAACGAACTCATCAGCAACCACGCCCTTGAAAAACTCAAAGGCGAACTTGGAGCAAAAAACCTAACGCCCTATCTTTACGCCTTTTTAAGTGTCGATGGTAGCCACACGCTCGTGCTTGGGACGGATTTTAGCTCTTTGAAGCTCACAAAACCCTTTTTGCAAGCCGTTGAGGGCAGCTTTTCGCTGAGTGATTTTGACGAAAATTCAGCCTTTATCGGCAAGGATTTAGCCACAAAGCTCATCAGCGCCAACAAACAAGACAGCTTGCAGGGTTTAATCGGGCGAGAATTTGAAATTTACGGGCTTTTGGGCGAAAAAGCCGTGCTTAAAATCAAAGGCATAGTCTCAAACAACGATGAATTCGACACTCTCTTTTTAGCCCCGCTTGCTGTGGTGCAAAATTTAAGCGCACAATCGGGCATAAACTACGCTAATGCCCTTGTTTATGGTAGCTTTGATGAAGTAAGCGCGAAAGTAAGGGCGTTAAGCGATGATGAAGTGAGCATAAAGCCCATCTCATCGGTGTCTTTAAGCGAGGCTTTGGTGCTTGAAAAGCTCAAAGCCCTAATGTTTCTCATCGTCCTTGTGGTGCTTGTCATCGCCTCCACAAGCGTAAATACCACTTTAAGCTCGATTATCTTTTCGCGCAAAAAAGAAGTGGCGTTGCATTTGACTTTGGGAGCTGGCAAAAAGGACATCGCAAAGCTCTTTGGGCTAGAATGCCTTGTGCTAGCCCTTGTCGCTTCGGTGTTGGGCGCGGTTTGCGGGTATATTTTAGCTCAAATTTTTGGCTACATTATCTTTAACGCGAGCGTTGATTTTAGGCTCAAAGCCGCAGTTTTAGCGGTTTTTGTGTCGCTTATCTTTGCTTTTTGTGCGGCGTTTTTTCCCATAAAAAAGGCTTTAAAAATCAATGTTTGCGAGAATTTAAAAGGAGAATAAGTGAAAGAGATTATCAAAATTTCGCATTTATGCAAAAATTTTGGCGAGGTAAAAGCCCTACAAGACATAAATTTCAGCGTTTTGCAAGGGCAGTGGCTAGCCATAATGGGACCAAGCGGTAGCGGTAAATCCACGCTTTTAAACATTTTATCTTTGATGGACGAGCAAAGCAGCGGGGAGTATTTTTTAGACGGCACAAATGTGCAAAGCCTTGATGAGAGCGCAAAAATCAAAATCCGCCGCGAAAAAATCGGGCTGATTTTTCAGCAGTTTCATCTCATACCCTATCTCAACGCCCTTGAAAATGTGATGCTGGCGCAGTTTTATCATTCAAGTGTCGATGAAGAGGACGCTCGTGCCGTGCTTGAAAAGGTAGGTTTAGCGCACCGCTTAAAGCACCTGCCAAGCGAGTTAAGCGGCGGCGAGCAGCAACGCCTTTGCATAGCGCGCGCACTCATCAACAACCCCGAGCTTTTGCTTGCTGATGAACCCACAGGAAATTTGGACGAGGCAAACGAAAAAATCGTCCTTGACCTTTTAAAACAGCTTAAAAATGAAGGCAAAACCATAGTTTTAATCACGCACAACGAAACGCTGGGCAAGCAAGCTGACACAATGATGATTTTAAGACACGGGGTGCAAAATGTGTGAATTTTTGAAAGGCAAATTCAAAATTTTGAGTGAATTTAGGAATTTTTTTGTGAATTTTGGAGCGTTTTTACTCATCATCTTTGCTCTAAATGGCTGTTTTTCAAGCTCCACAGGCGAGGTAGGCAAAAAAGCCCCGCAGATTGCTGCTAAAAATTTAAGCGGGCAAGAGGTGAAATTTGATGAGGGCAAAGTCGTGGTGCTGGTGTTTTTTGAAAAGGGTTGCGCAGCTTGCATAAAGGAACTGCCTTTGCTTGATGAGTTTGCATACGAGCAAAGAGACAAACTCCAAGCCATAGCGATAAATTCAGTCGATGAAGTGCCTAGCATTGTGGTGCTTCAAGCACAATACTCTCTTTACAATGTCGTTTTAGCCAAAGATGATTTGGATATTTCGTGGCAAAGGTATGGAATTTTCGCCTTGCCAACCACTATCATCATCAAAGATGGCGTTGTCATCGAGCGTATAACGGGGGACAAAGGGTGGGAAAATCTACACTCCAAGCTTTTGCCCTTGCTTTGAGCCTGTTTTTCGCGGGCTGTTTTGACAACAAATTCGCTACCACAGAGGACAAAGCCTATAAATTCAGCTTTAACGGCTTTGAAAAGCGTTTGAGCTACGGCGAAAGCAAGCCTTATGCGCTGGCGTTTTTTACGAAAGATTGCGCAGTTTGTGCGGAGCAAATCCGCATTTTAAACGCGCTACAAGGGCGTTTTGAGCTTGAATTTTTAGCCGTGCTAAAAGACGCGCAGGACAAAACAGAGGCGAAACTTTGGGCGCAAAGCAAGAATTTAGCCTTGCCGCTTTTTTTTGAGGCAAGGGCGAGCGAGTTTTTAGCCCGTGCTGTCGGAGGCATTTACGGCGTGCCTGTCATCGTTTTTGTAGATGAAAAGGGCATTTTAGGCAAAAAATTCATCGGCTTAACCCCGCAAAGCGTGCTGGAAAAAGAGCTGGCAAACGCTACCTTAAAGCCTTGATGATTTATTTTTGAAAATTTAATAAATTTAAGAAATTTTAAACATTTTTGGCACACTTCTTGCTTATTATATTTTAAGTAATCTTTTAAAAAAGGAGAAATGATGAAAAAGATTTTAGTTGCAATGTTTGCGTTATGTGGAGTTTCACAAGCCGTGATTGTGGCTACTAATGTGGGGGCAACTTCATACAAAAAAGCGACATTAGACCCTGCCTATGCTTATGCCATCGTATATGTGCCAAAAGGCAGAGGTGTAGTTGGCGATGTTATCATTAACAACGCACCAGCACAATGTCAAAATGCTTCAATAGGAAGTGATTTTTTTGAGGAAGTGTGTCTCTTGGGTAAGCGAGAAAAAGCTGAACGAGCAGCAAACATACAAGTGTTGAAAAATAATAAGCTTTATGAGAGTCAGGGACAATTATTTACAGCCTGACAAAATAAAGCAAAGGATTGTATATGCTTAAACTCGGCGGTTCAAGGCTACTTCAATGTTCAGATTTTATGCTTGGCTTTTATGGGCTTGATAGGGCAAAATCTCAAAGCGAGGAGAGCTTTGACACGGCTTTGCGCTCGGTTGCAAGCGGTCTTGACCGTGGTTTTGGCTGGGAGATGGCAAATGACACTTATGCTTATCACGGCATTGATTATTTGCCACAAGAGACGAGAAATGCCTTTTTGCAAGCCGTTGAAAAGGGTTATGAAAGTAAGGATGAGGCGAAATTTGGCAAATTTGGCTTAAATTTGATGAGTTCATTGATAATGGACACTTGCGTGAGCTACAATGCCAAATTTAAAGAGCCTGAAAGATTTGCTGAGTATAGCTTTAAAGCAACCTTTGAAAAATGGAAAAAAATTTACAACGATGACATTACACTAAATCCACAAGAGCGTGAGGAATTTGAGCTTTTTTGTAGTGTGTATCAAAATTTTCTCGACAACTTAGGCACTTTGGCAGATAAGGCGATATTGCGAGACAATGACACAAGCACGCTTTATCCGCCAAATTTTACGGCGCAAAAGCAAACCCTTGTGTTTGAGGCAAATTATCAGTTTGTTTTAAGTCAAAAAACCCAGCAAATCGCCCAAGAAAAAGACGAGATACTTTTGCGACTTTTAAACCCACAAGATAGACTTGATATAAAGGCTTGAATTTACGCTTTTTCAGTAAAATTTCGTTTCAAAAACTACAAAGGCGTAAGATGAGACGAGATGAATTTAAATGCGATGATTTCGCGCTTATCAAAACTATGCTTTCGCAAATGCCCTTTGGGACTATGGTTATACCCGACACGCCCTTGCCATACGCCGTGCCTATAAGCTTTTGCTTTGATGAAAATTACGCTCCAAAAGGCGGCATTTACTTTCACGGCGCGGGGAGTGGGCGTAAATTTGAGCTTTTAAAAAACGAACCAAGCGTGGTATTTAGTGCGGCAAAGCCTTATTCTTACATACCTTCACGCTTTTTAAGCGGCAAAATGACACCCACGCAGTTTTTCTTTTCGGTGTTGATTGAGGGGCGTTTTGAAGTGGTGCAGGATTTAGCGCAAAAATGCGAGATTTTAGACGCTCTTGTGCGCAAATACGAGCCACAAAATGCTACTTTTTGCCTTGAAAAAAGCCCTTTTGCGGGAGCGCAAAAGCACACTTTTGTCGGTGTCATCAAGGTAGAAAATTTAAGCGCAAAGGCAAAATTTGGGCAAAATATGAGCCAAGATGCCTTTGATAATTTAATACTTGACTTGCAAAAGCGAGCTGACACGCTTGATAAAGACACTTTAAATTTAATGCAAAAATTTGCAAAAGATAAGAGATAAATTCAGCTTTAAATTTAAAAACTTAAATTTAAAATTCAAAGTTTAACCTTAAATTCAAAGCTCAAATTTAAAATTTAAAATTCAACTTTAAATTTAAAATTTAAATTTAATTTTCAAGGGCTAAAACTTAAAATTCAAAATGTCAATCTTAAATTCAAAGCCTTAAATTTAAATTTCAAACTCACAAATTTTCAAGCATTTTTTCATAAGCTTTTTTTGTGCCAGCGCCCACTTCGCCAAAAAGGCTTACTACCACGATGACAGCACTAGCGCACAAAAAGCCCGGCACGATTTCATAGATAGGAAAGTCAAGCCAAGCCGCAAAGAAATTCTTGTAAAGCACTACCACAGCAGCACCTGTTATCATTCCTAAAATCGCCGCTAGCCTTGTCATCTTGCTCCAAAAAAGCGAAAAGAGCATCACAGAGCCAAAGCTCGCTCCAAAGCCCGCCCAAGCATAAGCGACTATGCTTAACACGCTTGAATTTTTGTCAGTTGAAATGACAAAGGCGACGAGTGCCACGAGCAAAACGCCCGCTCTGCCTAAATTCATCACCGTAACGGAGCTTGCTTCTTTGTTGAAAATGCGTTTGTAAAAATCCTCCGCGATAGTCGAGCTTGAAACAAGCAGTTGCGAGCTTGCCGTGCTCATAACGGCTGCGAGTATGGCTGAGAGCAAAATGCCTGCTATCCAAGGGTTAAAGAGTAATTGACTCATCACGATAAAAATCTTTTCAGGGTCGCTTAATGAAAGCTCAAATTTAGCCACATAAGCTATGCCTAAAATGCCGATAAAACAAGCTCCAAGCAGGCTTATCGCCATCCAAGAAATGCCGATGATGGTAGCTTGTGGGATTTCTTTTGTCGAGCGAATCGACATAAAACGCACCAAAATGTGCGGCTGCCCAAAATACCCAAGCCCCCAAGCCAGAGCCGAAACGATAGCCACCCAGCTCAAACCCTCGCCCATAGAAAGCGCGTTTGGCTTTATCTGTTTTACTATGCTAAACGCTTCATTAAAGCCACCCAAATGATAAAGCATTACAGCAGGCACGACAATGAGAGCGCACATCATCAAAAGCCCTTGTATCAAATCCGTCCAACACACAGCCTTATAGCCGCCCAAAAAGGTATAAACCACGATGATAAATGCGCCCGTGCTTAAAGCGTGTTCGTATTTAAGCCCAAAGGTGCTTTCAAAGAGCTTTGCCCCGCTCACCAAGCCAGATGAGACATAAAAGGTAAAAAAGATGAGTATCACCACAGCGCAAATGACGCGCAAAATGTGCTTGTCATCATCAAAGCGGGTTTCAAAATAATCAGGTATAGTGATACAGTCGCTAATCACGCTTGTGTAAATGCGAAGTCTCTTTGCCACAAAAGCCCAGTTTAGCGTAGCTCCTATGGTAAGCCCTATGGCAATGTAGCTTTCTATGAAGCCGCTCACATACAAAGCCCCAGGCAAGCCCATCAAAAGCCAGCCGCTCATATCGCTAGCCCCAGCAGATAAGGCTGAAACCACAGGTCCAAGCGAACGAGAGCCTAAAAAATACTCCTCCGCGCCCTTGTTTTTCCTAAAAAAATAAAAGCCTATGTAGAGCATTAAAGCCGAGTAGGCGACAAACATTATGGCTATTTCAACGCTGATATTTACAACTTCCATTACGCACTCCTTTTAAATTTTTGGCTTTGAATTTAAGGCTTTGATGCCTAAATTTCCATATCTGTGATAAGATACGCTTAAAGACTTTTCATTGTGATAATAAAGCAGTTCAAAACGCCCGTTTATAAGTGGTTTGGGCGCTATGATGATTTTAGCATTTTGAGCCGCGCTTTTGTAGATGATATCATCTTTACTTGCCTTTGCGTGATAGCGCACGCGCTCAAAATTTGGGATTTTATCCGCAAAATTCTTTGAGCTTTCTTTGATAAATTCAGCCTTTAAGTTTGCTTTTTCGCAAATTTTTTGCACAAATTTCACCTTTTCGTTTTGGCTTTCATAGCTTATAAAAAGTGGAATTTGCAAGGTGTTTGCGCCGATAATAACACCTAAAATGTCGCTTAAATCATCATCTTCACAAAGGCGAAAAGCTAAATTTTTGATTTTGGTGTAAGAAAAAAGATTGTCCTCGCCGCGAATGCTTACATAATCTTTTGCCAAATCAAACTCATTTTCCTTGTGGTAAGCATAGCTTTGTGCCATTGTTAAAGCCTTGTTTAAGGCTTCTTTTTGCGCCCCGTCTTTTCCCTCAAAGCCTTGCAAAGCCTTGCTGATAGCATTTGAGCTTAAATTTTCATCGGCTTTTTCTTGGTAAATGTCTAAAAACTGCGTGATATAATTATAAATTCCAACCTTGCGCCCAAAGCCTATGGCGGATTTTTTTACCCCGCCAAAGGGCTGTCTTAACACTATTGCGCCTGTTGTGGGCTTGTTTATGTAGATATTGCCCACTTCAATGTGAGTGTGAAAATACTCCCACTCCCTTTCATCTAAACTTTCAAGCCCAGCTGTAAGCCCATAGCCTGTGGAATTTACTATGTCAATGGCGTGTTTGAGATTGTCCGCACACATTACGGTAAGAAGCGGGGCAAAAAGCTCGTTTAAATGCGTGAAATCGCCCTGTTTTGTGCCGTATTTTATACAAGGACACATTAAAAGCTCGTTGTCGTTGATGAATTTTGGCGGTAAAGCCCATTCTTCATAAGTTTGCAGTTCATTTAAAGCCTTTGAAAGTTTTTGACTTGGCTTATCAGCAAGTGCGCCGATTTTGTTTTTTAGCTCAAAAGGCGAACCCACGCTTAAAGATGCCGCTGCATCAACGAGGCATTTTTTAAATTCCTTATCCTCATACACTTCTTTTTCAAGCACGAGTAGCGAGGTTGCTGAGCATTTTTGCCCTGAATTTGAAAAGGCTGAATGAATGATATTTTTCACCGCTTGGTCTCTATCTGCCATTTTGCTGACAATGGTAGCGTTTTTACCCCCTGTTTCAGCACTGAGCATTAAAGTAGGATTTGCTTTAAGCATAGCATAGGCTGTATCCTCGCCTCCCGTTAAAACGCTGAATTTAATGCTCTCATCGCCTAAAAGATGAGCTGATATATCACTGCCCTTGCTTGGCAAAAAGATGAGCGCGTCTTTTGGAATGCCAGCGTCCCAAAAACACTCACAAAGCTTGTATCCTGTAAGCATTGAAAGAGATGAGGGCTTGTAAATCACTACATTTCCAGCCGCTAATGGAGCGGCGATAGTGCCAACTGAAATGCCTATGGGAAAATTCCACGGCGCAATGACAACGCCTATGCCTTTGGGGCTAAATTTTGCGTTTGGATTTTGCGCTTTTAGCGTTTCAAGTGAGTGCGGATAAAACTCCACAAAGTCTATCGCCTCACTTATTTCTGGGTCAAGCTCTAAAAAGGTTTTGCCAACTTCTCTTGCGCCTATGCCGATAAGCTCGCCCCTTCTTTGCCTTAAATTCTGCGCCACGCGTGCTAAAATTTCATAAATTTCCTCGTGGCTTTTTTGGTTAAATTTGGATTCTTTTGCCACACTTAAAGCCGTTTTTATTTCATTTTCGCCCGCTAAATGCACGGTTGCGATTTTTTCTTTTTTAATCTTATCAAAAACTTCAAGCCTTGCAAGCTTTTTATCTTTGAGTTCTTCGCCGATAACAGGATAAATTTCAAGCCCCTTTAAATGCTCAAAATTTGCCTTTATATCTCTTGCCCACGCTCTATTTTGCGCTAAAATAAAATCCGTGTCGCTTTCATTTGTGAATTTTTTAGTGCTAAATGAGCTGTTTGCGCTCTTTGTTTGGTTTTTCTCGCTCTTTCTGTCTTGCGTTCTGTGTGTAGAATTATCAAGCGTTTTTATGCCCTTTAAGGCGTTTAAAAATAGCTCTTTTTGCGCCTCATAAGCCTTGTCATTTACTTTGAGATTGAAAAAATGGCGCATAAAATTGTCCTCGCTCGTGTTTTCATCAAGGCGGCGCACCAAATACGCAATGGCGTTGTTAAAATGCGCCTCATCGCACACAGGCGCGTAAAGGACAAGCTGGTGCAGCTTTGAAAGCTCATAAGAGCATTGCAAACTCATACCCTCTAACATTTCAAAGGTAAAATACTCAAAGGCATTTGCCTCGCTAATGCGCGTGTAAGCGTAGGCTATCTCAAAGATATTGTGGCTTGCTATGCCTATGTTGATGAATTTAAAATTCTCATTTTCAAGGATAAAATCAAGCATTTTGTTGTAATTGCTGTCCGTGTCAATCTTGCGTGAAAAGGTTGGCAAAGCCCAGCCTCTTTGGCTTGCGATAGTTTCCTCACTTTCCATATTTGCGCCTTTGACAAAGCGGATTTTTATGGGCTGCATTCCTTTTTGCACTCGCTCTTTTGAAAAGGCAAAGAGTTTTTTAAGGTATTCAAAAGAATCAGGCAAATAAGCTTGAAGCACTATGCCAGCTTTTATGTCAAATTTAGCAATGCTCTCCATAAAGGCTGCCACAGTAAGCTCTAAATCCCTAAATTCCTCCATATCTAAATTTATAAATTTAGGCACGCCTTGCTTTTTTTGCTCATTCATTGCGATATTATAAAGATAATCAAGCCTTTTTACAACCTCATCTTTGGAGTAATCAAAATCGATAATGTTAATCTGCGAAAAAATCGTGGTGATTTTGATAGAAATATAAGTGATATAATCACTCTTTAAAGCCTCTTCGTATTTTTGTATGCGGTAAGTGCTTTCAGCCTCGCCAAGCACTTCCTCGCCGATTAAATTCACATTTAAGATAATGTTATTTTCGCGCTTTCTTTTTGCAATGTGTGGCTTTAAAAAGCTCTCATTTGCATCTAAAACCATAGCCTTTGTATCATCGCGCAAATGCTTTACAAAAAACGGCACGCTCAAATTTGGCGCAAGGCGACCAAAGCTCAAAAAACTTAAAAGCAAAAATTTTTCAAAGGGCGTGAAAAAGTCCGCTATGCCGTATTTATCAAGGGTATGAGCGATAAATTCAAAGCTCACGCTTGCATTTTTGGAGCGAAAGGCTCTGTCAAGTAGCTCGATGAGCATTACTTTGTTGCGCGGGTTTTTAAGCAATTTTTGCATTTTGTGATGAAAGGCTTTTTCGCTTTGGCTAATGTTTTGCGAAATGGCGTTTTGCAAATTTTGGGCTAAATTTAAGGTTTTTTCAAGGACGCTTTGCTGTGTCATTTTGTTTCCTTTTGGTGTTGTTGTTTTTGTAATTATAAAATAAAAAAGTCTCAACCAAAGAAATTTTCTCACACAAAAAATAAATTTGTTTCTTTTTGCAACATTACCCAAAATACAAAATGTTACTTTTTTACAAAATAGGGCGTTTTTGTTTTGAATTTAAAAAGCAAAATCCACAAACGCTAGGGCAAGGCTAAATTTCGCAAGCTTTATCTGTGCTTAATTTAACGCAAATTCAGCATTTGGCTAAAATCTTTATCAAATCGCTTAAATTTATATTTCAAACGCTCAAAAACAAGCTAAAATTTAAAATTTTTTTGAGCGTTTTGAATTTTCGCTTTAAATTCTGTCAAAATTTAACGAAAACAAAGCGATAAATTTGCTATAATCACAAGAAAAAAGGCAAACAATGAGACACTTACTCTTAATCATCGGTAGCGAGTTAAAGCTCAACGCAAACTACCTAAACTACATTTATAAACGCTATGAGGACAAGTTTGGCGAGCTAAATGAGTGCATTTGCTTTGAAAAGGGCAGCAAGGAACTGCCATTTTTACTAGAATCTTGGATAAACGAGTATGATTATATCACCATTTTTACGAGCGTCAAGCTCTATGCTACCACAGCAAAGATAGTCGCCACGCTTAACAAAGACTATTTAGTCTTTCAAAACGACATTTTAGTGCCGAGCAAAACCCTAAATTCAAGCGAAAACAGCTTTTTAGTCCAACTTTCTCGTTGCAAGGTAAATTTGCTCAAAGCAAGCGTTGATGAGCCTTTGCCCGAGCTTTTAGCAAAGCCTAAAATCAACTTTGCGCACTTTTGCCTGTGCGACATAGACGAAGAAAGCGCGCTTATCTTGCTTGATACTTTGGCAAAGTCCTATAAAATCAACATTTTAAGCACTTCGCTTTTAGCAAATCTCGTTCTCATCAAAGCCACAGACACGAAATTTTCTCAACTTGACAATTTTATCCAAGCAGCGAGCAACCTTTTCAAGCAAAAGCTGCTTTTAGGCAAAAATCCGCTTGAATTCATCGCTAAAAGGCTGATTGAAAGTGAGCTGAAAATTTCCTTTGCCGAAAGCTGCACGGCTGGGCTTTGCGCCGCAGAGCTAGCTAAAATCAAAGGCATTTCAGCTATCTTTGAAGGCTCGGTTGTTACTTACTCAAACCGCTTAAAGCACGAGTGGCTAGGTATCAGCGACTTGGTGCTGCAAAACGAATACAGCGAAAAATGCGTGTATTTTATGCTTAAAGGCGCGTTTAAAACGAGCGCTTGTGATTTTGCCATCGCCATCAGCGGAGTGGCTGGGGAGGAAGATGACAAGGGCGTTAAGGCAGGCACGATTTTCATCGGAGCTATGTATAGGGACGGCTCATTTTTGCAAGAAACCCTGCGCCTTTGCGGCGAGCGCAACTTCGTGCGTCATCAAGCCGTTTTAGCAAGCTTTATGCTTATGGTAAAGTTAAAACCAGAAGTGTTTTTTTAGGACTTTGAACAAGTAAAATTAAAATAAGAAGTTTTTTGATTTTGAGCGATAAAGTTAAAGCCAAAAGTGTTTTTGAACTTTTAATGTCTTGCTTATTGAGTGATAAAAATAAAACTAGAAGTGTTTTTTGAGAACTTTGAATGGTAAGTTAAAATAAGAAGTTTTTTTGGACTTTGAACGGATTTAAATCCTAAATTTGACTTTTTTAATCCGTCATACTGCATAAATTTGCCATACTGACTTGTCTTGTCATACTGGGCGATAGCGAAGTATCCAAAGACATTTTACTTGTCATACTGAGCTTTCGTAAGAAAGCAAAGTATCCATAAATTTAAAGTGCGAATTACACCTTTAAAGCGTGGATTTTTCGCTACGCTCAAAATGACAAGATGAGTTGTCATTTTGAGTAAAAAAGAGCGTAAATGAGTTTTGTGTGCTAATCCACAACGCAAAGGCAATGCTAAATAATTTATGGATTGCCACGAATTTGACTTTGTCGAATTCTTGCAATAATAAGCGCAAGAAAGCCTTGAAATAGGGCGTTTAACAATTTTTAAAAAAGCATAAACCTACAATAAAACATTTAAGAATTTAAAAAAACATAAATCTAAAATCAAACATTTAAAAAAATAAACAAGCACAAACCTAAAATTAAGCGTGTAAAAAATTTAAACAAACACAAATTCAAAATAAAGCATTTAGAAAAAATAAAAAAAGCGCAAGTTTAAAATCAAGCATTTAAAAATTTAAAAAAGCACTGCCCTAAAAAGTGCGTTTTGTGAGTGAAAAGATGAGAAGAACGATGACAAAATGAGTAAAAAGATGAGAGAAAACTACGACAAAATGAGCAAAACCTTTTATAAAATTTCAAGTAGATTTTAAGAATTTAAGTCTTTTTAAATTTTTAGCCACATTTTTAAATTTAAGCAAATTCAGCTTGAATTTTAAGGCAAAATTCAAGCTGAATTCAACGCCTAAATTTAGTCCATTTGGTTGCGCTTAAAAGCTGGCTCTTCAAGCAAGTTTAAAAAGTCCTCGCTATCATAAGTGCCTGTTTTGACAAAGTTTGACAAAAGCGCATCGCGTGAGCTGGCTCCGTTGGTGTTGTCTTGGAGCTTTTTGCCCTTTTCTTCGTAGTCAAAGCCTGTGGCGATGATGGTGATTTCGATTTTGTCTTCCTCCATACTCTCATCGGAGCTGTCGCCGAATTTAAAGGTAACATCCTCATCAAGCATTTCTTGGATATACTCGCTCACATCGGCAATCTGCAAGAACGGAAAGCTCGGGTGGTGCTTGTAATGCACGATGACGCCTTTGGCTTTTTTTATGTCAAGCCCGTCAAGCAGCGGCGACTCCAAAGTGTTGTGTAGGGCTTCCATAGCAGAGTCCTGCCCTTGCGCCTCGCCCATACCCATCAAAGCAAGCCCCCTGTGGCTCATAATGGCTTTAATGTCCGCAAAATCGACATTTATGCGGCTGTTTTCCACGAGTATGGATACCATACCCTTAACTGCACGCGCTAGGACATTATCCACAAGGGCGAAAGTGCCTTCCATAGTCGCGTTTTTATCGACAATGCTACGCAACTTCTCATTTTGTATAACAAGGATAGAGTCGCTTTCTTTTTTAAGCTCGGCAAGTCCTGCCTCAGCAAGCTTTTTCTTTGGCTTGCCCTCGAAATTAAAGGGCATTGTTACCACAGAAACCGCTAAGGCACCGACTTCTTTGGCTGCTTTGGCGACTATGGGCGTAGCTCCCGTGCCTGTGCCACCGCCAAGCCCTGATGCGATGAAAACCATATCGCTTTGCTCTAAGGCAGCTTTAAGCTCTTCGTAGCTTTCATTTGCGCTATCAGCGCCCTTTTTAGGGTCGCCGCCAGCGCCCAAACCGCCTGTGGTTTTTTCGCCAAGCTGAATTTTTGTCTTTGCCAAAGAGTTGTTGAGCGCTTGTCCGTCAGTGTTTGCCACTATCAAGTCAAGCTCGCTTAAACCCTCTCTTATCATATAGTTTATGGTGTTGCCACCGCCACCGCCACAACCGATGATTTTTATCTTTGCGCCCTTAGTGTGTGGGGCTTCTTCTAGTGTATATCCTTCCATATCTCACCTCTCTTTAAAATTGGCTGGTAATTTTGTTCCAAAATTTAGAAAAAACACCGCTTTTTTTCTTTTGTTCGTCAAAAGTTTCGAGTGTTTCTCCACCGCTGTCGTCCTTGTCCTCTTCGTCAAAGTCATCTTCCCCTCCTGTTGGTGTGAATATCGATTTTGTCGCGGGCGAACTCACTTCTGGCTCGCCTTTGTATCGTAATTTTTTATTTGAGTCTATCTCATAAGGCGCAAAATACCCAGCCTCATACAAGCAAAGCCCTATGGCGCAGCTGTTTTCTGGGTCGTTTATCTCGTCATACCCTGAGATTAAATCATCTCTTGCTGTGGCTATGCGGACGGATTTGTTGTCAAATATCGCCGATGCTACCTCATCAAGCCGAGCAAGCTTTGTCATACCGCCTGTTAAAACCACGCCTGCACCTGTGTTTTCGGACACATTGAGCTTTTTGAGTAGCTCGCTGCTGAGTAGTTCGGCTAAAAGCATTAAAATTTCATTGACTCTTGCATACATAACATTTGCTATGGCTTCTACGGGGTATTCGTTCATCTTCCGCTCATCGCCCATTAGCGGCACTTGCACGAGTGCGTTTGGCTCTTGGCTCAGCCTTGCGTAAGAGAGTTTGATTTTCTCCGCTTCGTTTAAAGGCGTGTGTAAGCCTTTGGCTAAATCCTGCGTGATATTTGACGAGCCGATTTTGATGCAGTCGTTGTAGCGTATGGAGTTGCCCATAAACACGACCATATCGCAAATTCCGCCGCCTATGTCGATGAGTATCGCTCCAAGTGCCTTTTCATCGCTCTCGCTCAAACAAGCAATGGCTGAGGCGTAGCCTGAAAGCACGAGATTATCCACGCGCAAGCCCGTAAGCTCCACTACTTTTTTGAGATTTTTAATGTCTGATTCTTTGGCGATGATGATATGAGCGGACACTACAAGCCTTTTTGCGCTCATTCCCAAAGGGTCATTGACGCAGTCTGTTTCGTTGATTTGAAAGCTATAAGGCAAAACTTGTATGGTTTTATAATCATTTGGAATGTTTGCTCTAAATTCGGCATCGGTAACGGCTCGGCTGATTTCTTTAATGCTGATTTCGTGATTATTGACATTACACATACCCTCAGAATCCACAGCTTTGGTGTATGCGCCAGAGATAGAAACGACTATTTTATCATACTGCTTTACCCCTGACATCACTTCGACATTCATCACAGCTTGCTCGATAGACTTAGCGGCAAGTTCCATATTGACGATGACGCCTTTTTTCACGCCTTGCGTCTTTGCCTTGCCAAAGCCGATGATTTTGATTTCCTCGCCATTTTTTTGCGCTAAAACAGCACAAGCTTGTGTCGAGCCTAAATCAATGCCTAAGATATTCAACTCTTATCCTTTTCGTAATAAATTTCAACCTTATATTTGCCTTTGAGCCTTGTTAAAAGCTCTTTTTTTATCTCGTTTGCCTTGATATTGCGCACATCTTGGGCGAGCTTGTCTTTGTAGGCATTAAGCTTGTTTGTGCTTAATAAATTCTGCCCTTTTATGCTATAAAGCACGGCTTTATCATCAAAAAGCACAAAGCCCTTGCTGTCATTTGCGTTAAAGACATTCATCAAAAAGAAAGCAAATTCAGCATCGTTCATCAGCTTTTCATCGACTAGCTTGTCATTTCGCGTGCTGTCTCTGCTCACTGAGCCGATATTTTTGCCCTTGAAATTTGCCAAAGCCTTGCTAGCCTTTTGCGCTAGGGCTTCTTTTTGTGTTTGCAGCTTGTAAAGCGGCAAAATTTCAGCCCTTGCTTCTTCAAAAGTCTTTGCACGCACGGGATTTACGGCGTTTATCCGCACTATCATATAGCCTTTTTGCCCGTCTTGCTCGAAAACAAAGGGTTTCAGCACAGCCCCCGCCTTGCCAGAGTTCAAAAGCTCGGTAGGATAATACACATCATCATCGCCCAGCTTTAAATCCTGCTGAAATTCAAGCTCTTTTTTACTCAAAGCCAAATACGCTTTGTTTGCTTGCGCTTTTATCGTTTCTAAGGCGTAGTTTTCAGCTACTTCGTTCGCCACATCATCATAGGCTAGAATTTTGCCGTTAAAATCCTTGTAATTTTGCTTGTTTTTCTCGTAAAATTCTTTCAAAGCCTTTTCATCAAGCTTGCTAGCCTTTTGAGCGGGCAAAAAATAAGTCGAAATTTCATAGCTTTTTTGCGTTTTAAACTCTTCTTTATACTTTTGCCACAGCTCGTTAAGTGCCTTTTCATCGACTTTTGCGCTAGTGTTTTTGTCCGCTTTTACTAGCTCGATACTCAAAACATCTTGCATAAAGAAATTTGACGCAAGCATTTGAAGCTCTTTTTCGCGCACGGGCAGGTTGAAAAGCAGGCTGAATTTGCCAAGCACGATTCTATCGTTTATCATCTGCTCGTAATCCTTAGCGTCAATGTTGTTTTGAGCGAGCAGTTTGTAGTAAATTTCTTTGTCGAAATTCCCGCTCTCATCGGCGAATTCTTTGTCTGTGATTAAAACGCTGATGATTTCATCTTCGCTAGCGCCTATGCCAAGCTCTTTGGCGAAATTTATCAGCAACTTATCCTCTATCAAAGTCTGTAAAGCTACCGCGTCAAGCCCTTGCTCTCTTGCTTGCTGCTCGGTGAGCGTGCCGTTGCTTATCTGCTGATAGTAATCAAAAAGCTGCGAAAATCGGTTGTTAAACTCCATAAAACCGACTTTTTCATCGCCCACTTTGGCTACTGATGAAGTGCGATTTAGGTTAAAATCATAGCTTCCCCAGCCGACAAAACCAGCTCCCACGAAAGCTATCGTGCTTACCCAAATCGTTATGACAAGCCACTTTCTGTGTCTTTGCATCCAAGTAATCATTTTGCATCCCCAAATTGTAAAATGATATTGTATCCTAATAGTCCTTAATTAGAGTTAAAATTTCAAACTCTAATGTAAATTTTCTTAGGAAAACTTAACATTTATAAAACCTTCACGGCGCATTATACCATAAAAATTAAATTTTGAGCAAAATTTTTTCATAAAATTTACAAAAAGACAAAGTTAGCAAGGAATTCTTTGCGAAATTCATCGGTAAAATGGGACTTTGAAAAGACTGAACAAAATTTAAATTTTTTAAAAATTTTTTAAATTTTACGCTCAAAAACGCTTAAATTTTGGCAAATTTTAAAACAAAAAGAGAAAATTCAGTGAATTTTCAGTATAATTTCGTCAAAAATTCATCACAATTTAAGGATTGAGCTATGCTTTTGGGAGTAAATATCGACCATATCGCTGTTTTAAGGGAGGCTAGGCGAGTAAATGACCCTAGTGTGCTGGAAGCTGCTTTTGTTGTCGCGCAAAATGCCGAGCAAATCACACTCCACATAAGAGAAGACCGCCGCCACGCCCAAGAACACGACTTACAAGACATAGTAAATTCTTGCAAATGCCCTGTAAATTTAGAGTGCGCTAGTGATGAGAGTATGATAGCCCTAGCTTGCAAATTCGCTCCAAACCGCGTAACGCTCGTGCCTGAAAAGCGTGCAGAACTTACCACTGAGGGCGGGCTGAATTTAGAAAACAAGGGCATTCAAAAGGCTATTGATACACTCAAACGCTGTGATATAGAAGTTTCGCTTTTTATAAACCCCGATGAAGCAAGCATTCACAAGGCAAAGGCTTTGGGTGCTGACTTTGTAGAGCTACACACAGGGGCTTACGCGAACTTACACAACGCCCTTTTTACCAACATTTTAAAAACGCCTTATCAAATCAAAGAGCTTGATTTAAGCCGCCAAGAGCTTAAAACCCGCTTGCAAAAAGAAATTCAAAACATAAGAAATTCAGCGAATTTAGGGCTAAATTTAGGGCTAAAAATCGCCGCTGGACACGGACTAAACTATAAAAACACAAAGAAAATCGCCCAAATTTCAAGCATTTGCGAGCTAAACATAGGACAAAGCATAGTTGCAAGAGCCGTTTTTGTAGGGCTTGAAAGGGCGATTAAAGAGATGAAAGCACTCATCAATGCAAAATAAACGCCCAAAAATAGCCATCAGCATAGGCGACATAAACGGCATAGGCTTAGAAATAGCACTCCAAAGCCACAAGGCTATTTGCAAGCTCTGTCAGCCTTATTATTTCATACACAAAAGCCTTTTAAATCAAGCTCTAAAAAGGCTTAAACTTAAAAAACCAAAGCATTTTCATTATGTAGAGTTTTCAAACGCTGAAAAAATGGAGTTTTTAAAAGATAAGGACAGCTCGCACTTTAAAGCAAATTTGGGCTGTAAATTTGATGAAAACTTTGCTATCAAAGCAGGGCAAATAGATGCTAAAAGTGGTGCATACAGCTTTGCTAGCTTTAAATTTGCTTGTGAGTTTGTAAAAATGGGCTTTGCAAAGGCTTTAATCACCCTACCTATCCACAAAAAGGCGTGGAGCGAAGCAGACATAGCCTACAAGGGACACACACAGGCGTTGAGCGAGTTTTTTAAGCGACAAGCCATTATGATGCTAGGGTGCAAAAAGCTCTTTGTGGGGCTTTTCACCGAGCATATCCCTTTGAGTGAAGTAAGCGCAAAGATACAAGTGCCAGCACTTTGCGAGTTTTTCATCGCCTTTTACGCCCAAACTCACTTTAAAAACATAGGCGTTTTAGCCTTTAATCCCCACGCTAGCGACTTTGGCACGATAGGCGGTGAGGAAGAAAGCCGTATAATAAGAGCTTTACGCATAAGCAACCTTTATCTAAGCTTTGTAAATTCAGCCCCACAAAAACAAAAAAGCGTGTTAAAGGCTTGTAATTTAGACTCAAAAGAAACTTTGCTAGCGCATTTGATAGAAAATGAGCGTTTAGCAAGCGATTTTAAAAATAAAATTTCCGCAACCGCCCCAAAAAACGCAAATTCAGCACGCAAATTTAAAGAAAAAAGCCAAACTAGCGAATTTTCAAATCAAAATTTAGCCCAAAAGCTCGAAAAAGAGCTGAAAATTCAGCATTTTTATCAACCAAATCCGCTTGTAGCCGATAGCGCATTTACCAAAAATGCGCTCAAACACTGCAACCGCCTTGTGAGTATGAGCCACGATATAGCTTTGACTCCCTTAAAGGCTTTGTATTTTGACAAAAGCGTCAATGTGAGCTTGAATTTACCGATAATCCGCACAAGTGTCGACCACGGCACCGCCTTTGACAAAGCCTACACAAAGGCTAAAATCTCCACAAAAAGCTACAAAGAGGCAGTAAAAACGGCTTTACGCTTGTTAAAAGCACGCTAAAACGCTTATTTATCTTGCTCTTTTATGCCAAATTCAGCGCAAAGTTTGGATAAATCGCTGCTGTTTATCCTGCATTCAAGCTCGGCAACCTTGTCGATAACATTTTCCAAAACCTTTTTGGTAACCTGCTCGAACTCATCAGCCGTTTCTGAAATGACTTGTATCTTTTCTCTCACCTCGTTGCGGATAGCCACTATGTGCTGTGCTACGATATTTAAGTCTTGTCGAAGTGCTATCAGCTCTTTGTTTTCTATGTCTTTGCTCTTTTTGATTTGTCGCCAAATGCCATTGCTGTATGTGTCCCACTCGTTAGGATAGTGCAAATCTTTCATCATTTCCTCCGTTTAACCCGCCTTTTGCCTGTGGCAAGGCTTTTTGCTCGCATAAGTGTAGCAAAACAAACTGAAAATAAGCTGAATTCAAAGCCTCTTTTTTCATCTCAAATCATCATCATTTTAAGCTCATCACCTTTTTTGCGCCATAAATTTAGCTCAATTTTTGCGACAAAGGCGCAAATTTTTGCTATACTTGCCCTTTTAAATTCACAAAAAGAGAAAACAATGAGCCTTTCAAACACGGCAAAAAGCCTTTTTAACGCCACAAAAAATGTTTTTTTAGGGCTAAGTTTAAGCCCAAATTCAACAAAAACGCCCAAAAATTCACATTTAAATTCAAATCAAACGCCCCCACGCTCAAATTCAGCCCAAATTCAACCCAAAATGCCCTTAAAAGTGCTGATTTTTAGCGCCTTGCTTTTAAGTGGCATTATCGTTTTGGCAAATTTCACCGTGCAGTTTCAAATCCTTGGCACGCCCCTTACTTTTGGGGCTTTGACTTATCCTTTTAGCTTTTTAGTGCTTGACATTTTAAGCGAAAAATACAGCAAAAAAGAAACCATCAAAGCCCTTGCTTTTGGGCTTTTGCTTGCCTTTTATCCTTCTTATCTTTCAGCTACGCCGCAAATAGCGCTTGCTTCCATAGCCGCTTTTTGCGTTTCTCAGCCCCTTGATGTGCTGCTTTTTTTCACATTTAAACGGCTCGCCCCGCGCTTTTGGTGGCTGCGGGGCATTAGCTCTACGCTGATAGCTCAGCTTTTAGACACGCTCATTTTCTTTACTATCGCCTTTTGGGGCGTTCAAAGCCTTGCAAACTCGCTTGTGATGGCGGTGGCTGATTACAGCATAAAGGCACTTTTGGGCTTTGTCAATGTGCCGCTTTTTTGGTATTTTGCGATTTATCCCTTGCGAAAAAATTTCAAAACCAAAATTTAAACAAATTCAGCCATTTATAGCCTTAAATTTAGCTAAAATTCAGCATTTTGGCTGAAAAGTTTGATTATTAACGAAAAAGTGCTAAAATGTTTAAAATTCATTCAAAAAAAGGACACAGCAATGAAAAAGATAAAAAGCAAAATCGCCCTTGTTCTTGCCCTTGCTTGCTTTACAAGCAGTGCTTTTGGCGAGGAAAGCGGGCTGTTTTTGGGGCTTGGCTTTGGCGCACACGGCGCAAAACAAAGCATCAGAAGCACCAAGCTACTTGATGAAAACGGCTTGAAAATCAGAGCTATGCAAAGTGTTACCGACTTTGGCGGGGCGTATTACTTTGGCTACAAGCACATTTTTGACGAGCATTCGGGCTTGCGCGTGTATCTAAACTCTGAAAGCAACAATGTCGAAGTGGAGAAATCAAACGGCGAAAGCGCCATAAGAAGCTACAATATCTTCGGGCTTGGAGTGGATTATCTCTTTAACATAATCCCAAATTTTGGGCTTTTCGTGGGGATAAATTCTGCTGCTATCTCGTGGGATAAGGAAATTTGGAGCTTGGACTGGGAAAATGACGAGCAAGAGTATCGTGGCTATGTCGCCGCTCAAATGGGACTTAGGGGCATTTTTGGCGAGAAAAAACGCCACGCTGTCGAGCTTTTTGGCAAGATACCTTTCACTAAAACTACTTTCAAATACCAAGAAGCAGGCGTAACTGTTGTGGAAATGATTTTGAAACAAACATATAATGTAGGTTTGCGCTATATCTACACTTTTTCGATGGACTGAATTTAGAAAGTATGGTGGCATTTGCTTGCCACCGCAAGCGCAAATGTGCCATTTTGTCAATGCAAGCACAGCAAACTCCATAAATTTAAATGTTCATTTAAAAGCAAATTTTGCGCCATTACCGTATAAAAACTTCATCTAAAATTAAAGTAGGGCGAATTTTAAGACATTTTTGACAAAACCTTTGTCATTTTGAGCGGAGTGCGTTAGCATAAAGCGACCCAACAGGTTGCAAGGCGTAGCCGCAGCAAAAAAATCCACACCACTGCTGTCATTTTGAGCCTTTGTAAAAGGCGAAAAATCCAAAGAAATTTAAGATACACTTTGAATTTATGGATACTTCGCTACGCTCAGTATGACAAGAAATGGCAAAGTATGATAAGACAAATCAGTATGACAAGAAAATAACCTAATATGACAAATTTTAGAACTTTACGCTTTGTTTTAGGCAAAGATTGCTTTATTTTTGCGACTTGCCACACAAAAACTCGCTTGCGCTTGTGTTTTTTACAACGACAAAGTGGCACATTTTAAAAACGGCTTACAACAATAGCGTTCATTTTGCCTTTAAATTTCACAAACCAAAAGTTACTAAAACTCACAAAAACAGCCACCAATACCACACCGAAAAAGCCGTGATAAGCCCCACACCAACGACACTTAAAACAAAGCCGAATTTCATCATATCAGCCACTTTTATGCCGCCTTGATTGAAAACGATGGCGTTTGGGGGCGTGGAAATGGGTATCATAAAAGAAAAACTCGCGCAAATCGTAACGAGCAGCATTACAAGCAGCCTGTGCGTGTCGTCCAAAAAGCTAGCAGTAGCGACATTTACCACAGGCAAGATGATGGCTATGAGCGCGGTAGTGGATAAAAGGCTTGTCGCCACGATGACGCAGCAGCAAGCGATGAAAACAAAAACGATAAAAGGCAGGTCCTTAAAAAGCGCAAAAAACTTCTCAAAAGCCCCGCCAAGCTCGGCTTGCGAAAACGCCATCGCTATGCAAAAACTCGCCCCAAAAAGAAAAATCAGCTCGTAAGGTATGGATTTGCTGTCGTCCCAAGTGAGAAAACCGAGCTTTGGCACAAACATAAGCAGTCCAAAAGCCAGCAAAATCACATTTTCGTTCAACCCCAAACCGCTGTAAAATGGGCGGATAGGTGAATTGATAAAGAGTAAAAAGAGCAAAAGCCCCAAAAACACAAGCAAGCGTTTATGCTCGCTCGTAAGCTGCACCTCGTCAAACTCGTGCAAATCAAGCTTGTAGTCTTTTGTCTTGTAAGCTAAAATTTTTATCATCGCTAAAAGCATCAAAAGCGTGAGCGGCAGCATCATAAAAATCCAAGTGGTAAAGCTGATAGCGGGCATTTTGAGGCTCTCTAAAAAACCCAAAAAGATGAGGTTCGGCGGGCTTGAAATGGGCGTTGTTATCCCGCTAATGCTGGCAGCAAAGGCGATAGCGAGCAAAAAGCGCGTGCGTAAAAACGGCTCTTTGGAAAGGCTCATCGCCACAGGCAGCAAGAGTAAAGCCACAGTGGAATTTGAAAGCGCAGAGCCTAAAATCACGCAGGCAAAGCCAAGTGCGGCTATCGCGCCTTGTGGATTTTTGGGAAATTTGCTTAAAAAAGTTTTTGCGATGAGCCTGTGAAGCCCGATTTTTTCGGTAGCTGCTGCTATCATAAAACCACCCAAAAACAGATAAACTATGGGATTTGCGTAGTTTGAAGTGGCACTTTTGGTGTCTAAAATCTCAAAACTAGGAAATAAAATGATAGGCAGCAAGGACACAACGCCCATAGGCAGGGCGCGGTTCGTCCATAAAGTAACCAAAAGCGCAATGATAGCGAGCAAAATGGAGACTTTAAGCGAGGCGTTTAAGTAAAAAAGGCTTATGCAGGCGACTATGAGGGCGAGCATTAGGGCGATGAAAATCCCTACAAAAGTCCTTGCCGCTGGACTTTTGATGAGCATTTTTGACCGCCTGAGCCTTATTTTCTCCACTTTGAAACGCCTTTACGCTGAAATTTGGCGTGCATTGTAGCATAAATAAGTATCATTATGGCTGCGATAATGAAAAAATTTGCCTTTTTGCTTGAAAATTTAAATTCTTGCGGATTTTTCAAGACTTTGGGCGAATTTTGAGCTAGAATTTTGCTTAAATTTGAGTTAAATTTGGCTTAAAATTTTAATTTAATTTTAGCTTAAATTTTGAGTTAAATTTTAAGTTAAAATTTTGTAGTTTAAAAAATTTAAGCTGAATTTTAGTTTGAATTTATTTTAACTTTTACACTGAATTTTAGCTTAAATTTGCTTTAAAATTTAGCTTGATTTGAGTTTAAATTTTTTGATGAATGTTTGGGCTAAATTTAACTTAAAATTTGATGAATTTTTGATGAAATTTTGAGTAAATTTGCTTGCTTTTGTTTTACAATAATTTAAATTTTAAGCCCTTTGTCGCCTTTTTCAAGCCTTATAAAAAAATTAAAAAGTGGAGCAAACCTTGCCTCATCGCAAGCAAATTTGCAAAAATTTGCACGACAACTGATTTTATCTTTTTAAGCGACAAAAATCTTGCATCACGGCGATTTGGAGCAAAGTGTGTTTGGAGTGAAAAATGGCTCCGGATGCAGGATTCGAACCTGCGACCAAGCGGTTAACAGCCGCCTACTCTACCGCTGAGCTAATCCGGAATGCTTAAAAGCCTTTGGGCTTGCAAAAACACCAAAAGCTATGCCTTAAAAACAAAGAAGTGATTATAGTCAAAAACCAAGCTTTTGTCAAGGCTTATCAACTCTAACCCGCACTTTGTCTTGTGAAAATGGCGGACAGAGAGTAGTTCTCACTATACCGATGAAACTACCGATAGACCGCCATTTGAAAAAGCTATTTTCAAAAGTTAGGAAAGAAGTTAGGACACGGAAATCCCCTTATTTACTTTCCTAAAATTTATAAGAAATTGTAGCAAAAATTTTTAAATTTTCTTACATTTTACGAAAAATTTTTCATTTTATCCGCAAAATCTGTCTTAAACAAATTTTTCACAGCTATTTGTATCAAAGTGGCAAATTTTTCACTTTCATTCAGCTTGTCATCAAATTCATCAACATAAAGCGGTAGCATCATCTCTATGCGTTTGATTGTCTCAATATCAAAGGAAAGTCGCTTTGTTGTCAAAAGTGTCTTTTTAGAGCCATTTAGCTCCAAAACAGCACCTTTGACTTTTTCATCTAAGTTTTCTGCCATTTTTGCTCCTTACATTAAAAAATTGACAAATTCTATCATAACTTGGTAAATTTGTCAAATATATTAACTAATCTATGATAAAATTTTATTTATATAACATAACTTAATGCTCCAATAAGGGCATTAAATTTTATATTTCGACATAAAGTAAGGGTAAAAAATATAACATACTAGCAAGTATGTTATACAAAATGGAGAATTTTGCTATGAAATTGACAAAAAACGACTTAATCGGCGATTTACAAGCTTGGGCTAAGGCATACTTTTTGCACATAAACACACTTAACTACTCAAAAAATACAATTTTGCTGTATAAGAGAGTAATTTTGACATTTATAGAGTATAACAGGGCTTTTTTGGACGAAATGGGCATTAAGGACATAAAAACGACACATATCGTGGCTTACTTGCAATTTTTGGACGAAAAGGCGTGTAAGAGCGAAAATCGGCTAAAAAACCGAGTTAGCCTATCAAAATCAAGTAAAAGTGCATATATTAAGGTTATCCGCTCATTTTTTGCTTTTATCACGGAAAACAACGATGAAAATCATACTTTTGACTTTGCCTTTAAAAAAATTCGCATCGATAACTCAAAAAGAGAGGAAAAGATTGTGTATCTTAACGAAGATGAAATTTTTAGGCTGTGTGAATTTATCGAAAGGCAAAAGGGCAAAAAGAGAGATTACAACTCATATCGCAATGCCTTGCTCATCAAGCTAATGTTGCACGCAGGGCTTAGAATTTCAGAGGCTTTGGGCGTGAAATTGAAAGATTTTAAAGAGCAAGATGAAATTTTGTGCATAAAGATTTTTGCAAAGGGCGGAAAAGAACAAAATGCTTATATAGATAAAGCAAAGATAGATGATGAGCTTGACTATTTTAGCAACACGGCACAATTAAGCCCTGATGAGCTTATAATGAAAACACAACACGGCACAGCACTTAACCGCACAAGTGCTTTTATCATTATCAATAGAATTTACGCAAAGGCTTTGATTGAAAAACGAGGATTGCATCTTTTAAGACATACGCTAGCAATGAGACTTACACAAAAGGGCGTGAGCGTGCTTGTCATTCAAAAGATACTCAGACATTCAAACATTAACACCACAACAATCTATGCAAAGGCTACTCCACAAGATATAGCAAATGTTTTGGTTGGGTAGAAAAAATTTGCAAAAATAGCCTATTTATAAGGTTTTCATAAATTGCTTTGCGCTCAATGCCAAAAAAGCTGACTTTGAAATGCCAAGAGAATTTGCATAATGTGTTATTTCGTTTATTAAACTCTCTTTCATTGTTATATTTATGGGCTTTGCGTTATCCTTAATCAATGTTGGTTCAGGTATATAGTCCTTTGATTTAAGCATACTTTCTATGAGACTAGGAAAAGCGGCTTTTAAATCCTTTATAGCCTCAGCCTCGCTCGCTCCTGTGCCAAAAAGCACGGCTTTATCCTCAAATTCTTTAAATTTAGCCATAAATCCCCCCTCATTGTCGCTAAAAACAATGATTTCGTAAGGTAAATTCAAATAATACTGCACATTTTTCATTATTTACTCCTTAACAATAGCTTTTAAAACAGCCTTAGTATAAACGGCATTCATCGGCTTTTTCAAAGGCAAGGTAATATGCTTTGCCCCAGCCTTTGCAAAGGTATGGTGCGAACCCTTTTTAGAGTTTAGCTTATAGCCGTTTAATTCAAGCAATTTTTTCAAATCCTCAAAACTAGCGTTTTTGGGATTATTTTTTAATTTCTGCTCTAATTTTTCTTTAATGCTCATATTTATATTATACCATAAAACTATTTATATTAAGCATAAGTTTGATAAAAAATAAAATTTTGAATGTAAGTGATGGGTATTTTTGATGATAGAAATTCACAAAAGTCCGTTAAAAAGGCTTTTTGAGTAAAATAGAGCGTGAAATTCACGCTCTATTTCGTCAAAACGAATAAATGTAGCGCACACCTACTTCAAGTGGTTGGCTATTTTTGAAAGTAAAATCTCGTGCAACAACCTTTTCGTGTTCGCTCAAACCAATACGAGCAAAGCCTTCCAAAGAATGCTTTTCGCTCAAAAGATACCTTGCACCAAGATTGATGGCATAGTCAAAACCTGTTTCTGCTGTGCTTGCAATATAGCTTGCAAAGCCTAAACCTAGTCCAGCAAATACGCCAAAGTTTTTGTCATCGCCAAAAGGCAGATTATACAACGCATCGACATTTATGTCGGTAGTATTGTAGCTGTTGCCTCTGCTGTATTTAGCGTAATATCGCAAGCCAAATTCAGGCGTGAAAAATTGCTTGTAGCCACCCAAAATACCAAGCTTTAAGCCCGTATTTGTGGTGTCTCTATCAATCTGCCCAATGAGCTGTATATTCCAGCTTAAAGCGTGGCTAGATTTGTGTTGGGCAAAGCTACCTTGCCCACCAACAAACCAAGCATTTTGTTCAGCCACAGCGCAAGTGGCAACTAAAAGTCCCAAAAAAGCCATAATTAGCCTTTTCATTTTTACTCCTTGAAAAGTGAATTTACACTCAAATTGCGGACATACTTCTAGGCAGTATAAACCGCATAGGTGCATTAAAAAGTGGATAAGATAAGGACTTACATTGCCCCTTAGAAGTATTTTAGAAAAATGGGTTGCTTAAATCACGAGTGCCTTATAGAAAAACCCATATATTAGCATTCAGACGGATAAACCGAATAAAAAGGGACAACTAAAATGTGTTTAACCACGAGCGTAATTATACTACAAAAAAACTTAAAAATTCCTTAAAGTAAGTAAGCTAATAAAAATTTTTATTTAAAAAACTCTTCTAAAAGAACTTTTGAAATAAAAAAAGCTCCGAATAAATCGGAGCAAAATGGCGAAAGCAAGCGTAAAAACGCTTCTTTCTAGGATTAAGAAAATCAAATAGTGATTAAAATTCCTAATCACATTCTATGGTAAAAAAGGTTATATTTTTTACCACTTTTATCCCAAAAACTGATGCGAATCCCCCTTTTTTGGGTTGTGCATTCCGCCTTTGAGATATTCTCAAATTCAACGCCACGCAGCCTTTTACAACCATCTTGCAAATAGCTTATCATAATGTTATGACGATAACCCGTTGAATTTTTGAATTCCAAACTTTTAGGCACGCTTGCCTTGTCTTCTTCGGCTTTTTTGTGCCAATATAATTCTTCATCGGTCATTTTTTTCCTTTCTTTTGTGTTTATACCACAACTTGCTTAAAAAGCAAGTGTGGCATAAATTTTGTTGAAATACACGATTAAATGCTACCAAAAGCCTCATTGCGTGTATAAAACAGCCTATGCGTGTCGTTGTTCTCGTAGGTTTCAAATTGTATGACAAGCCCACAATCCCAATAAGCACAACACTCTTTAACCTCGTTTTCAAGGTATCTAGTGCCTCTATTAAAGAGATAGCGAATACGCTCATCAGTCAAACTGCCACGAGTATGATTGACTATTTTCATCTTAGTTCTCCTCTCTATATTCGACACGGAATTCGTGCCTGCTTGCATCGCTATACACCTTTTGTGAGCGGTGCAAAGCGGTTGCTTTTAACCCACTGCAAAATAGGCTGTGTAGTATCTTGTTAATGGTTTCGCCTTTGACATCGTTGCCTATTTCTAGGGCAAGTGTAAAGCCACCATCGACAAAAACTTCCATTCCTACTTGATTTGCAGGTGTTTTGTAGTCAGCTATGCGATGAGCATAGTAAAATACAGAGGACAAAAGCTCTCCGCTCATACCAAGATTGTTTGTTATCTCGATTAACTGTTCTTGTATTGTTGTTGCTTTCATTATCATTTCCTTTCTATTTTTTTGCAATAAAGCAAAGGCAAGGCTTACACAACCTCGCCGAAGGTTAAGGTATTGAGCTTATTTGCCATAAGCAAGTCATTTATATCCACCCCATCGTTAAAATCCCAGCGAGCTGAGAGATTAAAGATACGAAGTGCATTAAAAGCCTCACTTAAAGCCTTTTCGCCGTTGATGCCAGCATCATCTTTGTCAAAGCTCAACACGACTCGTTTTTTGCCTTTAAATAAGCTCAACAGCTCCTTTTTGTAAGCAAACACGCCATTAAAAGCAATTATGCAAACTTTATCAGAGCTTTCGTAGTAGTTTTGCAAAGAAAGAGCATCAATATGCCCCTCGCAAATCCAAATCCACTCACAATTTTTCAATCGCTCATACTCCAAACCAAAAGGCATAGGATAAGCAATGTTACTGCAAGAGATATTGACCTCTTTTGCACCTTTGTAAGTAGGGTCAATGCTACGAAATGAAAAACCAACGACCATATTTGAATATAAATCAAAATTTGGCACAACGGCTATGTTGAAAGCGTAATTAAAGGCTTTTGTTTTTGCAGAAAATATCTTAAAGCGGATTAAATCCTCAATAGGAAATCGCTCTAAAAGATGATTTTCTAAATTCTTAACATCAAGATAGGTTAAAAAGCCTATTTTATCAACCAAATTTAGCTTTTTAATGCCTCGTTTGAGATAATAAGCCTCTTTCCTCTCTTGATTAGTGCTAAGTGAAAAGCGATACAGGCTCGTATAAATGAGCTTTAATTTTTGTGCATCGCTCATCTTATCATAGAGCTTGACAAAGCTATCCAAATCGCCGATTGTGGCATAGGGTTTGCTTGTGTCAAACTCCATAAATTGAGTCGTTTGCTTTGGCTTTTGCACGCTTTGAACCTTAACTTGCCGCACAGGATTGTTATCCAGCGTAGCAATTTTAAAGGTAGCGTGTAAAAATTCGCAAGCCTCTTTGAAATCGCCACCAAACTTATGCTTGGCGATATTTACAGGTGTGCCTGAAATACCGCAAGTAAAGCAGTGGCAAGAATTTGTCCGCTCGTAGATGCTCATCGAAGCATTGTTGTCGTTGTCCTTGTGGGCATTGACATTAAAGCAGTGAAATACCTTGCCATTGTGGGAAGGTCTTGCACCAAGTGCTTCTAAAACATCTTTGATGTTGAGCTGTCCTAGCCTTTCTAAGTCATAACGCATTTTAACCCTCCATCATCATTATAATGTCTATGGGGTCTTTTGTTCTGATTCCTTTTTTCATTTTTTACCTTTCTTTTTTTTAATGTTTTAGGAAATCAACTCTCTTGTCAAAAGGACATTGAGAGCAACTTGGCGCATAGACTTTAAACTGCCTATCTGTGTAAGCATCGCAGATAGAGCAAGGTCTCAAATCGCCTTTGCAGTCAGGACATTTATGAATAACAAAGCCCTTGTAGGCTAATTCAACCTCGCCACCACATTCGTGGCAAAACTCAGTGAAATTACTCATATCATATCCCTTTGCATCTCATTATAGGTTTCAACGAAGTCCCAGCTTTGTATAGTTGATGACCCATATGTAAATTTAGGGGCAAGCCTGTCGATATAATGTATCGCACAAACTTTTTGCAAAAAATGCGATAACATATACGCATTCTTTTCTTTTTTGTTTCCCCTTAAATCGTAGGTATCATCATCAAAGATGATAACTTCGCCACTTTCGTTTTGAAGTCCTAATCGGACATATTCATTTTTCCCAGCATATTCACTGCCAAACACCACACTTTGTGTGGGGTCTAGCGAAGAAATAGCATAAATCTTTACGCCAAATTTGGCTGTTAAAAATTCATCTATTCGCTTCCAAAGCTGTGATACTTCAAAAGCTGTGAAATCGAAAGCGAAAAGGTCGCTAATTTCCTCTCCGCTAAAAACTGCTGGGTAGCGCACTGCGAAGAAAAAAGATGCTTCATCAAGTGCGCCATTGTTTTTGATATATTCTTTAACTAGCTTATGAGCCAGCTTTAAATCTAAATTTATTTTCATTTTTTCTCCTTGTGTTTTTAGATTTAATAGGTTGAAGGGATTTTGTAAAATACCCTTTAAGTAGGGATTTACTAAATCCCTAAACTAGGGTTAGTTGAGAATGTCAAATGATAGCTGCTCTATGCTTTGCCTGATACCAGCAGGTATCTTTGCAGCGTATGTATCATCAAAGTCATCAGGCACTGAATAAAAGCCGATATATTCACTCGGTTCTATCCAATACTCTTGTTGATTTGAATCAATCCAAAGCACGGCTTCAACTCTTTTGATAGAAAAGATTTCTCCATCATCAAGTATAAAGCCGATAACTTCGCCGCCAACTATTTTGCCGTGTTTGTAATAAACACGCTCAATAGTTTGATAGCAACCATAATCACAACCTGTGAGCTTATCTCGCACCGCTTTTATATTGCGTGGCGAGCAAATTTGCGTATTGCTCTCGTGTGTCATTTTATCCTCCTAAAAGTGAAAGCTGATATGATATGAAGGCTTATTGATATATTCAATTTCCTCTTCAAGAGAATTGTGGATAATATCTCCTGCTGAAACTGCATCTATTTCTAGGTTGCCAGCGGTAGGAAATACTTCCGCAATAATTTGCCGAATGGCTGTTTCTGTCTCAACAGAAAGTGGCTGTCCATACTTGGGTGTTACAAGGCATCTCATATAGCAGCTTGTATCTTCTAGGATTATCCTTAAAGCTCCAAACCCAATTCTATCGAGTTTTAGAAAAAAGGCACGCCATTTGTCGTGGCAATCCATTTTTTCTTGTTGCAATACCTTGAATGCCCCATTAGCAATCATCTTATCATACCATTGCTGATTTTTAATCAGCTTGTCTTGTTTTAGTGTCATTTTAATCCTTTCATTTATCGCAAAGTTTTATCTCTGCGATTATTTTTAAAAAAATACACTTTTTGAGTGTCGTCCATAAAGTGTATAACCAAAATGCCTGCTTTTGCATCAGGCATATTTCCTTGTATCTTGGCAAGACTTATAAGGTCTTTCAAAGAAGTTGTGTTAGGACAATGTCTATCCCAAACATAATCCCCATCTTTGTGTGAATGTCCGCCAATACTTTGCCAATTTCCATCACTGATATGTCCTATATCAGAATAAAGGATATTTTTGTGCATTGTTTTCTCCTTTCTCTTCAAAATAGTCCTCGACTATTTGCGTTAAATTTAACTCTTGCAAATTTGGGTAATCCCCATTGCGAATAGCATTTTTAACGATTTCAAATAGCTTTTGAGGACACTCATCAAGGCTTTCAACCACACCGCTTTTATGTAAAGCAGCGATACATTTACTTACCTCTTCGTCCCCAAAAGGACTAATCAAGGTTTGAAACTGCGCAACTAAACTCTTACTCATCGTTGCCCCCTAACACGAATGCTGTGGCAACAACTTCGTAATCATCTTCAACGAGTTGTAAAGAGTGTTGATTTCTAGCTCGACACAAACTAGAAACGAATTCTTCTATCTCGCTGTCTTTTGCATAGTCATTCACTTCGCATTCCGCATTTGCCAAATAGTCCTTAACCCACTTTTTAAGCTCGCATTCAAGCTCTTTTGTATCCCTATAAAGGACAATGTTTGGGATTAAGCTGTCGCTGTGATTGTAAGCAACCACTATGGCATTGTGTGCGGCTTGGTGTATGTTAAGCGTGTTAAACCTAACAATTTCACCATCATTATCGATTGACTCCGCATTAAAGCAGTCCTTAACGCTGTCAAATACATCATCTTCAACGCTAAATTCTAAGTAACCGATATTGCTTTTTCTGACTAGCAAGTAGTCATTTTCTCCGTAGTTTTTCATAGTTTTCCTTTATGTGATTAAGGTAGCAGTTAAGCTACCTTATGATTGTTTAAAAGAGCCTCAAATTGACTCTTTAATTCTGCAAATTCATAGCTTTCTAGGTATTGAGATTCAAAGCGATGCTCGTAGTAGAATACTAATCCACTTACCAAGTCCTCACCTCGTCTATTCGCAACACCTATGTCGTAATCGACTTGACACATCAGAGTAAGAAAAGCATCTTGCTCTTCTTCTGATGACTCATCAAAAGCCTTATTAGCAACTTGATGCAAAACATCTCCGTGTTGAGCGCGAAGCTCCCAATAAATATCGCAAAGTTCTGCATCGAAAATATCTAAACCGCACTCATCGTAGGCTCTTTTAAGCCAACTTAATGCGATTTTATCCACCTTGCTGCCACTGAATTCCAATGTTTCAAAAATCAACATTTGCTACTCCTTATCTGCGATAAGTTTTTGCAAAAACTCGTCCAAAGTAGGAAAACTTAGGTCTGAACCTTGTTGTTCAAGGAATTCATCTAATTTTTCCACTTGGTTTTCGTTGATTTCAAACACTCCTAGCGATTCAAGCATTTGGCAAGCCCAAAAACGATTTATGCTGAAAATTTCAGCAAACAATTCGTCTTCGACTTCCTTTGCTTGTGCTGTGGCTATGAGCTGGGTAACACTAGTAAAGTTACCATACTCTTTAAGAGTGTCATCGATAACACTTATGTTGCCTTTTGCCCACTCAAACAGATTGTCATTATAGATATCTGTTTTGCCATCAGCGTATTCCTTAATCATATCGCCTATGCAGCTATTGTTGCTTGCATTAGGGATATAATCAGCAAAATCGCTGTAATCGTTGGGGATTTGTTGTTTTAGTTCTGTTGTGCTATATGTAAGCATTTTCGCTCCTTATATTTTTTTGGGTTGAATAAAGCCCAAATAGGGCTTTAAAGGGACTAAAAATTTGTGATTTTCGCACTTGCAACATCTTCTACAACGCTTTTGTCGCTACTACATTGAAATAGCGCATAATCGCTGTGAAGACGAGATATAGCTGTGATATAAGATTTAGTCTTTGGCAAAACTTGTTGAAAGATAGAAACAACAATTTTGAATGCTTGTTTTGCCCTATTTGGGTATATGCCGTAGCAATAAAAATCACATTCAAAATAATCGTCATCACCACCTGTATTGAAAGAAAATTCACTTATAAGAAATTCCTTCTTAGACAGGGCATCGCTGAGTGCTTTATAGAGTTTTTATTCTAAATTCATCGCAGACTCCTTAAAACCAATGCAATTTCAAGTAGCCATTTTTGGCATACTCGGCTGTTTTAGCAGTTTCGATAAGGTTGATAAGATTGTCTCTTTCGTCCTCATTGAGTTTTAAGCTGTCTAGCTTGCCTTCAAGTTTTAAAAGTCCCTCTGAGCTGATTTCGTGTTCGTTCATAGAGTCATTGATGTCATAATCAACTCCAATTTTGTCTAAAAACTCACTAAAATCATCATACTCATAAGAGTAGCCTGCGATTTCTTTGCCGTAAGTTACCTTGTAAGAGGTAACTATGTGTGGGTTGTATCCCATAGTTTATCCTTTAAAATTAAGGCTAATGATGAATTAGCCGTGTTGTATAAGAGTAGAAACATAATTTACCTATGAGGGTAAAATCAGTTTCTACCCTCGACTTGGGTCGAGAATCAAACTTCTTCGACTACATAGCTTGTGGGTATTTTTACCACGCCTTTGACTTTTTTAATGTCATTATCATCAAAAAAAAGCCCTTATGTAGTTCAATGAAGTGAGGCTGTCATATTGAGGGACTTTGCAAATGACTTTTGTGTCATTGCTTGGTAGCCACTTTGCTATGATATTGCCATAGTAGGAAAGTTTAATTGCCTCACCATCGTTTATCACTTGCACCGTAGTGCCTTTGACATTGATTGTAGGTTTTCCTGCCCTAACAGCAGCAAATTTAGCCTCGTAGATTGATTGTTGTATTGCTCGTCTCATTTTTTACCTTTCAAATTTTGTGAGATTTGCAGTGTTTTTACGATTACCTATGGTAAGCGTGAAACCACCTTGCTCGAATGGATTTCTTTCAATGCAAAAGCCGTCAAAACTGCTATCTGCAAAAAAAGAAACAACTAATTTCTTTATGTCCGCCTTACCGACAAACTTCTCAGGGCAAAAGCGTGGATTGACTTGATTGTAATTGACTACGACCAAATCAACATCAACACGCTCTAATGAGGGGTAAATGGTAGGGTTTAAAAGTTTTTCAAAGGCTTTGAGAAAAGCCTCTGCTCTTTCTTGGACATTCATTTTTTGTCCTTTAAGAGTTCTTCGAGTTTGATTTGTGGAGTGTTTAAAATGAGGTGGATTTTTTCCAAATCTTTTTTAGAAATAGAAAAATGTAGCCAGCCACTACCATAGCGGTAAGGCTTACCCTCATACTCCACTTCATACAAACCTGCATTTTTGAGAAATTCGCAAGCCTTATCAAAATCAAAGTCATTTACAGAAAGCAAATTTGCCTTTTCTAAGGCTTCTTCTTGCTCAGGCGTTCCAGCGTGCATATCGTTAAGATGATACTTGCGCCATAGTTCTTTGATAGTAGCAAACAATGAGCTTCTAGCTTCTATTTGCGAAAGCTCGACAGCATCAAACATTTGCCCACCAGCAACGATGTCTGTATGGATATGATTCCATACATTGACACTTGCCGTAAAGGAATAAGAGCCATCGCTATACTCCCGTAAGCCAACTTCAATTTCCACAGTATTGATTTTACGACCTATGCCGTCAAAATCAATTTTTCCAAAGACAAAACTTTTGGAATTTTCTTTTTTTATGTCTTTCATAATCTATCTCCTTTCTTTGATAGAAGTTCTTCAAGCATAATCAAAGGTATGGTTAAAAACCAGCGTGCGATACGCCAGCCGTTAAAGCCTTTAAATGATGTTTGTTTTGTGTGTAAAAGAAAAGTGGCGGTTGCCACGCTAGCGGCAAGGTAAATTGTCGTAGCGTAGCCTATAAGAGTAAAAACTATCATAGCACACCCCTTTTCTTTAAATCAGCAAGTTCCTCATCACTGATAAGGTTCTCGCAACCTTTCTTGTAGGTTGTTACAAGCGTTGCGCCCAAATTGCCGTATCTTTCAAGCACTACTACTATGCCTGTTAAAGCATCTTCGTAGCGTTGAGAAACACGACTATGGTCGCCGTAACTGCCTACTTCTCGTGTCTTTGTTCCTCGCACAGCACGAGCCACAGCAGCTGCCAAGCTGTCAATTTCATCAGCTAAAAAGCGTTGAGCTATCCTATCCTCGAAATGATTTGTGCTTGTAAGGGCTGCTTCACGAGCAAATCTTTGAGCTTGCCATTGAAGGTCATTCTCTTTGATTTGTCCGTTTTTAAGTGCCTTGCGTGCAAGTGAAAGTCCGATTTTGCTTTGGACTAATGAAATGAATTTTTGCATCGTCTATCCTTTCTATGAGTGATGCACCCACAAAAAAGCATAGACTTATCCGCAAGGGATAAAGTTCTATCCCCTGTGGGTTAGTTTGTTAGCCTTTAAAAAAAGGCGGACTCGTTCTCAAAATAGAAAAAGCTGTAATTAGCCCAAAAGCTGTTGATGAATTTAACAACATCATCAGCATTTGAAAATTCCATTTTGAAAACCTGCGGATTTTCCTTTGGTGTGTTATACCATCGTCTAAATTCGATGACAAACACATCTTTTGCAAAGACTCGAATACCCTCTTTGGCACGCTCACGCTCATTTGAATAACAATCCAACTCAACGCATTCGTAAAAACCAAGAGTTTCAAGTTCTTTTATTTGTTCTAACGATTTCATTTTCACTCCTTTCGCTAGAATTTAAGACTTTTGGTCTTAAATAAGCAAAATTTATCCACAAGGGATTGAATT
>UQBJ01000007.1 GCA_900539255.1 uncultured Campylobacter sp.
CTGCATCATAGCAATGCTTTGAGGTGAATTCTTGTGCATTTGCTACATAATATCGTTTAAATTTAGGTAATCCTTTATTTTATAATCATTCTTTAAATTTAAATAATCCATAAAATTTCAATCATTCCTTAAATTCAAGCTATCTTTTAAATTCAAGTAGTCCTTGCTTTGTCCTAGTCTATAAAGTGCAAAGTCGTATTTTATCGGGTCTTGCGCGTCAAATTCGCGCAAAACTTCGGTGAGTTCAAGCACGGCTTTGAAATCATAGCTCTTGCGGCTCATAAGTCCTAGCTTTAAGGCTACCTTGTGCGTGTGCGTGTCAAGCGGGACAAGCAAATGCGCCTTGTCGATACCTTTCCAAAGCCCTAAATCAAGCTCATCAGCCCGCACGCACCAGCGCAAAAGCATATTGTAGCGTTTCATCGCACCTTTTGGTTCGCTCGCAAAGGGCGCACCAAAGAAAAAATCATAGCCTAAACTGCTGTAAGCGTTGATACTTCGCACTTTGCGGATAAAGCCCCTTAAAGCACTCATTATGTTTTTGTCCTTTTCATAGCCTTGCAAAAAGAGCTTTTCAAGCGTGTTTTCTTGCTTTAAGCGGTGTAGGGTGATGAAAATTTGGGCTATGTCGGCACTGCTTTGAAAGCGGTATTTGAATTTTGCGCGTTCAACGCGCTTTTTTATGCTCAGCTCGCTTTCATCTAAAAGGCTAAAATCAAGGCTTTGCAAGAATTTAACGATATTTTTCGCGTTGCCATAAGCAAAAAGCGCGCAAAGCAAGCACACAAATTCATCTTTGTGGATTGTCGCTATTTGCAGCGGGTCGGGTGCGCTTAAAAGCCCTTGTGCGGTGTTTTTCTGGCACGCCAAATCATCAAGCGTGGCTTTTAATTTACAAAAGGATTTTTCATCTAAAACGCTTTTTAGGCTCAAATTTTTGCTCCATCGCCTTAAAAATTCAGCTTTTTTGCCAAAAACCTTGAATTTTAGGCTGAAAATTCTAAATTCAAGGCTTATTGCTTAACCGAAAGCAAGGTATCAAGCATTTTATCCACGGTGGTGATGACTTTTGAAGCAGCGCCATAGCTGGCTTGATACTGGATAAGGGCGGCGAGTTCTTCGTTGGTATTGACGCCATTTTTGGACTGAAAGTCCTCATACACGGTGTTGTAAAGCGTGGTGTTTGTCGCGTGCGTGAAATTGTTCGTCTCGCCATCGCTAGCGACTTTGCCCGTGAAAAGGCGGTAGTAGCCATCAAGTGCCTTTGTGATGACTGTGCCATCGCGGTTGTAAAAGTCTATCTCGTCATATTGTAGCTGCAAAAGCTTGTTTGCCACTTCGTTGTCTCCGTCATTGCCGTTTTTGCTGGCACGAAGCAAGCTAGGATCTTGCAAAAGCTCGGATTTTACGCGCATAGTCGTGGCGTTGTCTCCGCTAAAAAAGCCACCTATGTTAAAGGCACCGGGGAAATTCGTGCCCTTGTCCTCAATGGCGATTTTGAAATTTGGGTTTTTACTCAAAAGCTGAAAAACGCCCGTGCCATCGCGGCTGTCATACTGATAAATGGCACTTACTAAATCATCTATGTCGTTGTTTGGGTTATTGTCGTTGTTATCATCGGTGTTGGCTTGAATTTGGCTGATGATATCTTGCATAGTGGTGTGAATGTCTATTTTGATGGTTTTGCGGTTGTTTTCAACGCCTTTTTCATCATAAAGCACTATGTCAAAGCTGCCTGTTTGGATATGCTTGTCAAAGCCCGTTAAATTCGTGCTTGTGGTAAGATTTTTAAGCGGGTCAGAAGTCAGCGTCTTTTTCGCCGATGATGCGTAAATGTTGTTTGTATGCACTATCATCGTTTTGGCAAAGGTGTTGAGCATATCTTTATACCCTTGTATAGTGCCATCTTCCCACGCTGCTTCGCTTTTGTTCCACTCTCTGCCGCGCAAATCAAGCTGAGCGCCCAGCTTGCCGCCTGAAATTTTTGTCGTCAAATCCGTGATTTTCTCGTCAATGCCCTGTATCACAATGCGGTGCATACCCGTTACTTCATCGGTGATGAGTTTAAGCGGGCGAAATTTAGGACCTGAAACGACTTCGTGTCCTTGTATGGTAAGGTTGTAGTATTTGCCTCCGTCTGTCATCGTGGATTCTGAGCCGCCCTCATCAAGGCGGGAGTTTTGTTTGATGATACTTTTTGACGCCACAGCATCGACAAGTTTTGAAAGTGTGAGTTCTAGCTCATCGCGCCTATCTCGCAACTCGTTTGCGTGGTCTGTCGGCAGCACTTCTTTGCCTGAAATTTGCTTGTTAATGTTGGCGATTTCTTGGGCTATCTCATTTATCTCATCAACGGTCATTTTAATGTCATCGTTTATGGTTTGCTCGATTTTATAAATGTCGGCGTAGGCTTTGTTGATACTTTGGGTGAAAGTTTGGGCTACTCGGATTAAATTTGCTTTCACAGCGCCGTCATTTGGGGCGGTGGCAAAGTCGTTCCACGCTTTGTTGTAGGTTTCAAGGTCGTTTAAAATGCCTGTGGTTTGTATATCTGGGAAGCGTTCGGCGATTTCTTCAAGCTTTTGTTTCATATAGCCTGTGTATTCTACTTGTGTAGTGGCGGTTTTGAGCTTGTAGTAGGAGTATTCATTATGCAGGCGCACAATGCTTTCGATAGTCGTTCCCATTCCTAACTCTACGCCGTTTCGTATGTCGTAAAAGCCCGCTGTGGTTTGTATGGCGCGCTGGCGTGTGTAGAAAGTGCTGTTGGCGTTGGCTATGTTGTTGCCTGTTACATCGATTTGAATTTCGCTGGCTTTAAGCCCCGAAACGCCTTTGTTTAAACTCGAAAAGATAGTATTCATCGCGTGTTCCTAAACATTTATCTTAAAAAGTGCGTCTAAATTTGCCTTTTTATCTCTACCATAAGCATTATCCGTTCCATTTATGTCGTCAAATAGGGTGTTTATCAACTCATCAAAGTAGTTTTTCACCGCTAAAACGAGCTTAGCGTAGTCTTTGTTTTTTTCTTGCAAGGTGCGGAGTTTTTTCTTAAATTCGCCCACTTTCGCCTTGTCCTCATCGCTTAAAATTTGAGTCAAGTCGTTTTTGCCATTGTCGCTCAATCTCATCAGCTCATCATCAAAACGCCTTTTGTTTGCCATAAAGGCATCAATCAGCTCGTTTTTGCTCTGCACGCTTTTAGCCACGCCATCGTGCTTAGCTTCTTTGATATGCGTAATGTCTTGCTCGGTTAAGTCAATCAACTTGTCTAAAATCACAATGATTTCGTCCAGCTTTGCAGCTATCATTTCTCTCCCTTTTTTGTCAAGCAAAGCCAAAGCGTAGAATTAAAGTAAAGCGTCAGTAACAGCCTGCGCTGTGGCTTTCAAATCAAGCTTATATTCGCCGTTTTCAAGCTGCTTGGCTATTTTGACCTTTTTGTCCTCCACTTTTGTTGCTTCGTTTGCCTTTGTCTCTTTGTTTTGCTCGACTTGCTTGCTAGCGACATTTGCCACGAAACTCTGTGTTACAGGATTTATCATAGCTCACCTTTCCTTAAAATTTTTCTACAAGCTAAATCGACAAAAGCTAAAAAAAATTAAGCCCTTTCTTTTAAATAATTAAACAATAATTCACTAAAACCCATTCCGCCGCCCAAAGCCTTACTCATCGCATCATTATACATTGAGCGGTAGATTTCATCGCTCGCATCTTTGCCAAAAAGTGAAACTTTGTTGCTCAAAGAAACATCGAGTATGGACTTGATTAAAAAGGCTTCAAAGGCATCTGTTTGCTCTCTTAACGCTGCGTCATAGGCTCTTTCGTCTTTATACCGAACCTTTGCGCCGTTTAAAACGCCATCTGTGTGAAAGTTAGCTGAATTTTCGCCCAAATTTAAGGCATTTTTTTGATTTGCTTTGTCTAAAATGCTGCCAAATTCAGCCCTTGCGTAGTTTTGAGCCGCGTCAAAGCTGGAAACATTGCTTGCGACTCTATCAAACAAAGCGCTGTTAGCGTTGTAGTTGCTTAAAAAGGTATCAATCTTTGTCATATCACTTCTAGCTCCGCATTGATAGCGCCTGCACGCTTTAAATTCTGCATTATGGAGATGATATCCGTTGGAGATGCGCCGAGTTTGTTAAGCATTCGCGCCACATTTGCAACCGTGCTTTTGCGGGCGTTTATGCGCAGTGTGTTCGTGCTAGGGTCGATGACACCGCCATCTTTCATATCTACTTCGCTGTTTGTTTGCGCTGTGGCACTTTGTGGGGCGATTTTTATGGTTATATCTTTGTGAGTGATTAAAATCGGCTCCACTTCCACATCAACGCCCGCTATCACCGTGCCTGTGCGCTCATCGATGATGACTTTGTTTTCGGGCGTGAAATTTATGTCTTGTTCTAAAACCCGCGCCATAAATTCAACCGCGCTCATATCATCGGGGCGATTGAGCTTTATCGTGCGTGAATCCAAAGCTTGGGCGACTTCGTTTTGAAAGCTCGCATTTAAGGCTCGCTCTATGTCGCTTGCCGTCTTAAAGCTCGCATTTTTAAGGCTTAAAGACAAATTTTCAGTTTGGGCGAAATTCTGCGGGATTTCTCGCTCGACATTTGCGCCGCCGATGATACTCGCGCTCGTGGAGTGGTTGCCCCCACGCCCGCCAGCTCCGCCTGTGATACCGCCTACTGAGATGACACCTTGCGCGATAGCGTAAATTTCGCCATCAATCGCACGCAAAGCCGTAAGCAGCAGCGTTCCGCCTTGCAAAGACTTCGCATCGCCCATTGATGAGACGGTTATGTCAAGTTTGTCGCCGCTTTTAGCAAAGGCGGGCAGCTTTGCCGTAACCATTACCGCAGCGGTGTTTTTGGACTTTATGTCATCGGCATTGACTTTTATATTCATACCTTGAAGCAAATTTGATATAGATTGTATGGTAAATTTGGAGCTTGTGCCGTCTCCACTCCCGTTAAGCCCCACGACTAAGCCATATCCTATGAGTTGGTTGTCTCTAACGCCCACCGTGCTGGCTAAATCCTTTATCGGTATCCCAAAAAGACACGCTGTAAAGGCTATGAGTAGGGTAAAAATTCTCATCAATTATCCTTTTTCGTCATTTATCTCATCGTATTGCCTTACAAGCAAAAGCCGTTCCAAAAATTTTTTGCGCTTTGGTATTTTGGCTTTTAAAGGGCTTTTTATGGGTGCTAGCGCAGTGTTTGAAGTGCTTTTTGAAAATTTATTTTTATCAAAAGTCCAAATTTTCGTCATAAAAAGCAAAAGTTTTTTTAAAAATGCCGATATAGTGGGTGAGTTTGTTTTTAACGACAAGCTTAATCCCACTCTCAAGGACGAGAGACCATCTACTCAATCCGCAAGGCTCGCTTTTATCTCCTTTTTTTGTGTGAGCCTTGCCCTTTACTAAGTAGCCCCAGCGATTTGAGCGATATGATAACTCTCAACGAGCTTTTGCACCAGCAAATTCCACCCATCGACAAGCACAAATATCAGCAGTTTAAAGGGTAGAGAAATCATAACAGGCGGCAACATCATCATACCCATAGACATAAGCACTGAACTCACCACCATATCGATAACCAAAAAGGGCAAGTAGATGAGAAAGCCTATCTCAAAGGCGGTTTTAAGCTCTGAAATCATAAAGGCTGGCACTATCATCGTAAGCGGCACATCATCGATAGTCTTTGGGTTTGGCAAATCTCGTATGCGGTAAAAGAGCGCAAGGTCCTTTTCTCGCGTGTTTTGGAGCATAAAGTCCTTGAAAGGACGAGCTGAGCGCTCAAAGGCTTGCTCGTAGCCGATTTTCTCCGCTATATAGGGCTTTACGCCATCATTAAAGGCTTTGGTAGCCGTTGGTTCCATTATAAAAAAGGTTAAAATCAGCGCAAAGGTAACTAAAATAGTATTTGGCGGCATAGTCGAAGTGCCCATAGCCTGCCGCAAGAACGAAAACACCACCACAAGGCGCAAAAACGAAGTCATCACAAAGACGATAGTCGGTGCGAGCGCAAGTATGGTTAAAACGACAACGACATTAAGCACGGTTACGAGCTGGCGCGGGCTTTGGGGCGCACTGAGCCTTAAATCCACGGTTGGTATGGTTACCTCAGCCGCCAAAGCCACGCCACAAAGTGCCACAAGCAAAAGAAATACTCTCACATTTTTACCTTAAACATAATCCTTAATTTTACCTTTTTTACGCTGAATTTTTGGTTAAATTTATGTCAAAATTCAAATCTTTTTTTAAAGGTTGATTTTGCGCGGATAAACTTAAATTTTAGCGAATTTATCCTTATGTTTTGCAAATTTTTGTTAGAATTTAGCCTAAATTTACCCAAAAAGGCGCAAAATGTTTAATATCGTCCTTGTTTGCCCTCGCATAGCCCAAAACACGGGCAGTATCGGCAGAATGTGCTTTAACGCGGGCTTTACGCTACATATCATTAAGCCTACGATTTTTTCGCTTGATGACAAGGCTGTGCGGCGTGCAGGGCTTGATTACTGGGCAAAACTGCGCCCTGTTATTTGGGAGAATTTGGACGAATTTTTAAGCGCAAATTTAGCGCACAAAGAGCGGTTTTTTCTCGCTAGCACAAAGGGGCGCGAGCCATATTTTAAGGCGCGCTTTCAAAGGGGGGATTTTCTTTTTTTTGGCAGCGAAAGTTTTGGCTTGCCACAGCATTTAATGCAAATGCAAGGCGCACAGCTCATCACCATACCGATGAAAAGCTATGGTCGCAGTCTAAATCTCGCCACAAGCGTGGGGATAATAGCCTATGAAGCCTTGCGTCAAAATTTCGCTGAATTTAAAAGCTGAATTTAAGGCTTTGGCGCAATTTTTTTCGTATAAATGCGACAAAAATTTAAGCACAAAGAGCAAAAATTTGAATTTAAACGGCACAAATTTAAGTCAAAATTTAGCCCTTTATGAGCTTTATCAAACCCTCAAATCATCGCCTTTGGCAAGGCTTATTTTAAAGGCAAAACTTTAAATGATGATGGCAAAAGGCTTTTGCAAAGGCTAGCTTAATGCTTATTACATTTATGGCGTTTTGCTTGAAAGCAAATGCTTTATTTTACAAGCTCATCAAGCCATTCTACCATATCATCGCCGAGCAAATTTAAAGCCTTATCAAAACTTATGATGGCAGAATCTGGCGTGAAATCCTGCACGGGAATTTTGTAGCTAAAACGCTCAAAGCCCAGCAGTGTTTTACTCTCATTTTCCACTAAACTCGCGCTTAACTCTAAACGAATGTAGCTTTTAGCACTTGTTGTGGTGCTTGCCTTTTTGCTTAAATGCGTATTTTGCGTGTTAAGATTTACGCTTTGAGAGCTTTTGGCGCGTATTTTGGTGCGTTTTGCGCCCTCGCTTAAAACTGAGTTTTTGTCCTTTAACTCATCATCAAATTCCTCTTCGCTCACAAAGACTTGTTCAAAGGCGTCAAAGCGCGTTTCTAGTAGCAAATCAGCCCGAATTTGGCTGTTGGAGTTTAGCACCGCCTTAAAAAGCCTGTTTTTTTCAAATTTTTCCGCTAGTATTAAGGCAAGCGAATTCGTGGGTGAGCTTTTCCACAAGTGCTTGGAGTAGGCGCTTAACTCGTTGTTTATGACATAGGCTATCTCATTGCCTTTAAGGTAAAGCAGGCTTTGAGTGGGCGCGATTTGTATGCTTTTATCATTTGTGCTTTCTCTTTCAAGCACTATGTTTTCATCGGCTTTGAGTATGTAAGTCGTGGGATTTGGCTGTGCTGTTGGCATCAGCGAACAAGCGCAAAAGGCAAAAGGCAGGACAAAAAGCCCAACGAGCTTTTTTAAATTTAGCTTTAAATTCAAGTTTTTTTCGTTAAAATTTCGCATTTTACTCTCCCGGTGCTGGTTTGTTTTTGCCGCTTTTGAAAAAGATATCTGATGGGCTTTGCTTTAAATTCCGCAAGGTTTCGCTCATTTGTATCAGCAAGGTTTCTAAAACTTCGAGATTAGAGCCAAGCGAGCCTTTTATATCGCCGTAGTTGTCGGCTAAATGCGCCATTTTTTGAGACGCAGTGCTGAAATTTGCAAGGGTTGGTTCTAAGGTTTTGTTGAAATTCGCAAAATTTTCCAAAATTCTGCCAAAATTTCGCACATTTTTTTCGCTGAAAATGAGATGAAGCTGTTCGCTTGTATAATCAAGCAGTTGTATGAATTTATCGCCTTGTTTGTCAAGGGTGGATAAAAAGCCTTGTTTGACGGGTATGGTTGGGATTTCGTCCTTATTTGCGTGCGTTAAAACCGCCTTTTCTTCGCTGTCTGCTCTAAGCTCGATGAATTTAAGCCCCGTGATACCTTGCAAAGCTAGTGTCGCATAAGTGTTGTGCGTGATGGGCGTGCCTTCTTTGAGCTTGATGAGTATGCGAACGCCCACGCCGCCTTGCGTGGTGTCTATGCTCGTGTCCTCCACGCTGCCTACTTCCACGCCAAGTAAGCGCACGGGTGCTTTTATGCCAAGCCCTGAAATGGACTCTTGCGTGAAAAGTTGATAATACTCAAACCTTTCCTTGTGCGAAAAGCCGCTCAGCCACACCATAAAAAACACCGCTACCGCGAAAATCCCAAAGACAAAAATGCCTATGTAGAAATAACTTGCTTTATTTTCCATCAGCCCATAAACCTTTCATAAAGTGCTGTGTTGTGTGCTTTCAGCTCGTCTTGCGTGCCGATAAAGCCCACTTTTTTGTCTTGCAAAATCAAAAACCTGTCCAAAACATTTCTCATACTCTCTTTGTCGTGCGTTACTAGCACCATAGTCAGCCCAAGCCCCGCTTTTAAGGCTAAAACAAGCTCGTCAAATTCACGCGAGCTGTGCGGGTCAAGCCCTGAGGTCGGCTCGTCCAAAAAAAGCAAGCTGCTATCAAGCGCCAAAGCCCGCGCGATAGCCACGCGCTTTACCATACCGCCGCTTAACTCGCTAGGAAAAAGCCCAAGCACCCTTTCATCAAGCCCTACCATTTTAATCTTCATATAAACAAGCTCTTTTATAGAACGCTCGCTTAAATGCGTGTATTCGCGCAGGGGCAAGGCTATGTTTTCATACGCGCTAAAAAAGCTAAAAAGCGCGCCAAACTGAAAGACAACGCCCCAAGATTGCTGTAATTTTAGCGCATCTTTTGGGCTAATGCGGCGTAAATTTTTGCCTAAAATTTCATACTCGCCGCCATCAAAATGCTCTAACATTAGCATTTGCCGCAGTAGCACGGATTTGCCCGAACCAGAACCGCCCAAAATGCCAAAAATTTCGCCCTTATTGACACTAAAACTCACCTTATCGTGTATGAGTTTGTCTCCAAAACGCGTTATAATGTCTTTTGCCACAATCTCGCTCATCTAAATGCCCGCCTGTGTGAGAAAGATAGAAAAAAGCGCATCAAAAGCAATCACCCAAAATATCGCATTTACCACGCTTTTTGTCGTGTAAATGCCTATGCTTTCTGTGGTGTTTTTCACGCCAAAGCCCCGAAAACACGCTATCATACCGATGATATACCCAAAAACTGGGGCTTTGACAAGCCCGATGATGATATGTTTAAGCTCCACAGCCTCTTTGAAGCGTCTCATAAATTCAAAAGGATTTATCCCAAGACTTAAATCCGCCACAAGCAAACCGCCAAAAATGCTTACCGCATCGGCAACCGCGACTATCAAAGGCATAGCAAAGCTAAGTGCCAGCACGCGTGGCAGTATGATAAAACGCGCAGAGTTAAAGCCCATAGTATTCATCGCGTTGATTTCATCGGTGATTTTCATCACGCCGATTTGCGCCGTGTATGAGCTAGCACTGCGCCCAGCGATAACGATAGCAGCGATAAGCGGGGCGATTTCTCTCGTGGCTGAAATGCCGACTAAATCCACGATGAAAATGTTTGCGCCAAATTGCGCCAGCTGATACGCCGCTTGATAAGCAAGCACCACGCCTACAAGCAAGGAAGTTAAGATGATGATGGGCATTGCTCGCAAGGCAGAATGCTCTATGTGGTATAAAAAGGCGATGAAACGGAAGTTTTTGGGGTGCTTCATCAAATCAAAAAGGGCAGCAAAAAAGACTCCGCTAAAAACGACAAAGCGTCTTAAAGCGGCTATCATTTTAGCGATTTTATCGCTGATGAGCCTTGCTAAATGCTCTTGTGCTTGGGCTTTTTGCTTTTTTGGTAAGGGCGCATAATTTTTCGCACAAAGCTCGTAAAGGCTTGAATTTGTGGCGTTTAAGCCTGTTTTTTGGATTTCATAATTTTCTTTTTTGAGCTCAAATTCAAGCCTTAAAAAAAAGCAAATGCCCGCTGTATCGATATGCGTTAAATTTGAAAAATCAAAAATGATGACTTTTGAATTTGGCTTAAAAATTTGCAAAATGGGCTTTTTTTCAAAAAAGGGCAGTGAATTTTTGTCCCAAATTCCACTGATGACAAGCCTATCTTGCGCGTTTTGAGTGATAAATTCAAGCTCACTTTTCAAAAAGGCTAAATTTTGACTCATCTTGTCCCCTTAATCTCGCGCCTTAAATGCGCACACTACTCATCATCTGCTTTTAAAACAAACTCGCAAAACCTATCAGGCGTAAAGCCAAAGTGCGCGAAAACTTCTTTGTCCTTGCCACTTTCCCCAAAGCTTTTAATGCCAAAAACCTTATCGCAAAACTGATAAAGCTCGTTTGCACTAGCTGCTTCTACGCCGATAACCCTGCCTTGTAAAAGCCTTTTTTTGTAAGCCTTATCTTGCCTTTCAAAAAGCTCATAGCAAGGCATTGAGATGACGCTTACTCTTTTGCCTTTTTGCTCTAAAAGTGCGGCGGTTTCTAGGCAAAGGCTCACTTCGCTACCGCTTGCAAGCAAGGTAAATTCAGCATTTTCGCTTTCTTTAAGCAAATACGCTCCATTTTCCACTCCGCCAAAAACGCCTTGTGGCAAGGCTTTGAGCTTCTGGCGTGAAAGCACAAAGGCGCAAGGCAAGTTTTCTTTTAAGGCTATTTGCCACGCCGCCGCGTTTTCGTTGCCATCAGCTGGGCGAAAGGTAAGGAAATTTGGCATTGCACGAAAGGTGCTAAGCTGTTCTATGGGCTGATGCGTGGGTCCGTCCTCTCCAACGCCTATACTATCGTGCGTAAAGATGAAAAAATGCTTGATTTTCATCAAAGCGGCGATTCTTGCAGCTGGTTTTAAATACTCGCTGAAAATAAAAAAAGTCGCCGAAAAGGGCAAGAAAAGCCCATACCTTGCAAAGCCGTTGTTTATGGCTGCCATAGCGTGTTCTCTTATGCCAAAATGCAAATTTTTGCCCGCCACAAAGTCGCCAAAGCCCTTTAACTCGGTTTTATTTGACGGGGCTAAATCAGCACTTCCGCCTAAAAAGCCCACAACGCTTTTTGCAATAGCGTTTAAAATTTCGCCGTTTGAATCCCTTGTGGCTATGTCTTTACCGCTAAAAATTGGATACTCAACCTTGCTAAAATCAGGCTTTAAAAGCTCGTTTAAAAGCTCTTTTTTGGGCGAGTTTTGTAGGATTTGTCTCCATTTTGCCTGTGCTAAATCGCCAAGTTCAACCGCACTTTCAAAGCGGATTTTCACATCGGCTGGAATTTCAAAGTGAGAATTTGGGTCAAAGCCTAAATTTTCTTTCATTTTTTTGATGATTTCTTCGCCCAAAGGTGCGCCGTGGCTGTGATGTGAGCCTTCAAGCGTGAGTGCGGCTTTGGCTATGGTAGTGTGAGCGATGATGAGCGTGGGTTTTGTGGCGTTTTTAGCCTTTAAAAGTGCGTTGTTTATGGCTTCATAATCGTGTCCGTTTATGTCAAGCACTTCAAAGCCCTGTGCGATAAACCTTTGCGCCACATCTTCATCAAAAGCCAAAGCCGTGTCGCCTTCGATAGAAATGTGGTTGCTGTCGTAGATGATAATTAAATTATCAAGCTTATGAACGCCTGCAAGCGAGCAAGCCTCGTAACTAATACCCTCTTGCAAATCCCCGTCTCCGCAAAGGCAATACACCTTGTGGTTGATAAGAGTTTCGCCTAGCAAATTCGCCGCTTTTTTAGCCGCCATCGCAAAGCCAACAGCGTTTGCAACGCCTTGTCCTAATGGTCCTGTGGCGATTTCTACGCCTTGTGTGCTTATTTCTGGGTGTCCGGGCGTTTTGGAGTGCAGCTGCCTAAAATTTTTTAAATCTTCAATGCCTAAATCATAGCCACTTAAATGCAAAAAGCTATACAAAAGCGCGCTGGCGTGTCCGCCCGAAAAAACGAGCCTGTCGCGGTTTAGCCAAGTTGAGTCCTTGGGGTTGTGCTGTAAATGCAAACTTAAAACAGCCACAATGTCAGATAGCCCCAAAGCTGCGCCAGGGTGTCCGCTATTTGCCTTTTGCACCATATCAGCACTTAAAACCCGCAAGGTGTTTGCCATTTTTGCTAGCGTTTGAAAGTCTGTTTTTTCAAGCTTGTTTAAATTCATCTTTTGTCCTTTTTAAAGGTATTTTTTTATCAAATTTTTAAGATAAGGGGCTAAATTCTCATCTAAATTCAAAAGCAAACTCTCACAAATTTCGAGCAAATCAGCCTTTGCCTTTTGCGCCCCTGCAAGTGTGAGTAAATTCACAAAGGAATTTTTGTGTGTATCTGCCTTTGTGGGCTTGCCTGAGTTTTTTTCATCGCTTGTAGCATCGATAATGTCGTCATTGATTTGAAAGACAAGTCCTAATTTTAAGCCAAATTCATAAATTTGAGCCGTTTTTTTCTCGTCAAATTCGCAAATTTCACAGCCCATTTTAAGCGCAGCAGCGATTAAACGGGCGGTTTTGTGGATGTGCAAGAATTCAAGCTGCCTTAAATCAAGCCTTTTGTCCTCAAAAAAGCAATCAATCGCCTGTCCTATAATCATTCCATTTATACCCGCATTGTATGATAAGGTTTTGATGAGCTTTATTTTGATAGTATCGCTAAATTCAGCATTTGACAAGAGTAAAAAGGCTTCGGTGTTGAGCGCATCGCCCACTAAAATCGCTGTGGTTTCATCATAAGCCTTGTGTAAGGTAGGTTTGCCACGCCGCAAAGGCGCATTGTCCATAGCGGGCAAATCATCGTGTATGAGCGAGTAAGTGTGGATAAACTCAACAGCCAAAGCCGCACTCATCGCCTTTTCAAGCAAAGTTGGGGCTTTGTTTTCCACTATGCCAAGCAAAAGCTGGGCGCGAAAGTGTTTGCCGCCCGCTACAAGCATACTTGACAAGGCTTCGTTAAAAAAGGGGTGAAAGCTTTGAATGCTTGGCAAATTTGCCTTTAAAAAGCCCTCAAAACGCGTCAAAACGCTCACTTACTCAGCCTTATGAAAAACTGAAACTGCTCATTTTCGCGCAGCAGCCAATGCTCTTGTTTATTGACGGGCAAACGCCTTGCCGCACGAGATACCAGCACTCTAAAAAAGTCATCACGCACGAAAATGCGCTGAGCGTGGGCGACATTTTTGATGACTTCGTTGTTGATACGAATGATTTTATCGCCCACTTTAAAGCCCGCATTTGCGGCTTTTGAATCAGGTGCGACACGAGTGATGATTAAATTCTTGTTTATGGTAAGCCCAAGTGTGTTTGTATAGGCTGCCTTGACGACTTTTTTGGGCGCAGGCGTGGCTACGGGTAGGTTAAAGCGGCTTAAATCCTTTGCAAAGACATTTGTGCTGATATTTAAGTCTCTATTATCGCGCAAGACGACAAAGTATAGCGTAGCGCCGCGGTCGCTGAAAAGTATGGTTTCGTTGAGCTTTCGCAAATCCTTTGCGCTCACGCCATCAACGCTTACTATTTCATCGTTGATTAGGAATTTGCCGTTGTTTCGCACGCTTTCAACATAAATTTTGTTATCTCTCATCACAAAATCCACGCCTATATCGCCCCAATACACATCATTATACTTCGCAAAGTGCTTTAAATAGCGATTGCCGATGAACGAGCCGTCTCCCAAAGCTATGCCAAGCATAGAGCAGCAAGTGGTGTCAAGCTGTCCTACCTTAGTGCGAAAGTCAAGCTGGTCGCGCTCGTTTATGTTTTGGGCTAGGTATTTAAGATGCCCTATATAAGGCTGCTGCGGGTCGATAATGCCTACCCAATCATTACGCGTAAGGTTTTGCTCATCATAAGTAACAGGCGGAAACAAGCTAAAATCAGTCCTTACAAGGTATAAATTCAAAAAAGGGTCGTATTTGACATAGCGGTTGAGCTTTTGGTTTGGAGTTTTCAGCACTGCAAGCAGGTTGTCGCTCAGCACAAAAGCGTCCATTCCCTCATACACCATAACGCTAGCTTTGTTGCGAGCATAACACGCCGCAAAGTCCTCAAATTTAGGGCGTTCAACGCCCAGCATCAAACCCGCACAAAGTGCGATAAAAGCTAAAATTCTCATAGGTTAAACCCTCCTAAAATGTCTCCTGCCATACTTTGCTTGTTTTGATTGACCATATTTAAGGCATCATTTACGGCAGCGATGAGTAAAATTTGCAAGGATTCTTTGTCATCAAGCAGGCTTTCATCAACGCTAATGTCGATGACTTCGCCCTTGCCGTTTGCGCTCACCTTGACTAAACCCCCGCCACTTTTGGCGACAAACTCTTTTTTAGCAAGCTCAGATTCTAGCTGCTGAGCCTTTTCCTGCACATTTTGAAACAGCTCGCCCATTTTGGACAAATCTAAATTTTCAAACATTTTTTTCCTTGAAAGTGTGATTTGCAAATTCTACTATAAATTTAATAAAAACAACTTAAAACTCTCACAGATATGAAAATTTTTTGCAAACTTTGTAAAAAACTGCGCTCAGTTTCCACTCTAACGCCCTATTTACGCTTATTTACTAGCTCTTTTACCATTTCTTTATCGCTAAATGGATACTTTACGCCCTTTATTTCTTGGTAATTCTCATCTCCCTTGCCTAAAATCACTACAAAATCATCATCACCCTGCATTTCAAGGGCTTTTTCTATGGCTTTTTTGCGCTCACACTCGACAAACACGCTTTCATCTTGGACTATACCGCTTAAAATGTCTGCTATAATGTCATTTGGATTTTCGCTTCGTGGGTTATCGCTTGTGATGATGAGCTTTTTGGCGAATTTTTTCGCTGCCTTTGCCATTAAAGGACGCTTTGTTTTGTCTCTATCGCCGCCAGCTCCGAAAACTACGATTAAATTCTTATGCGAAAGTGCTTCAAGCACCTTTTCTATGCCATCGCTCGTGTGCGCAAAATCCACTATCACCCTTTCAGCCACTTCCTCAACCCTGCCACTCACGCCCTTAAATTCGCTCACTGCCCTTTGCAAGGCGCTTAAATTTGGGCGCTTTAACTCATTTATACAAGCAAGCGCGGCAAGGAGATTGTAAAGATTAAAAAGCCCCACAAGCGACGAGTTTATTGGCACTTTTTCGCCCTTAAAATTCAAAGTCGCCCTTATGCCAGAATTCAAATCAAACTCGCTCACACCATAATCAGCACTATTTTTTACGCCGTAAGTTATGGCGTTTGCGCTATTATAAGCGATTTTTACGCTGTCAGCATTGATGAATTTTAAACACTCATCAGTGAAAAAACTTTCCTTTGCGGCTTGATAATGCGCAAAATCCTTGTGAAAATCCAAATGGTCCTGAGTTAAATTCGTAAAAATTTTCGCCACAAAATTTAGGCTTTCAATGCGCTTTTGAACAAGAGCGTGTGAGCTAACCTCCATCACAAAAAACTCACACTCAGCCTTGCTTGCCTTTGCCAAATAATCAAGCGTTTGCAAAATGGGCGCGGTTGTTAAGCCCTTTTCGCCGATGATTTGCTCTCCTATAAAAGCCCCGCGAGTGCCGCAAAGTGCGCTTTTAAAGCCAAGAGCGTTTAAAAGATGGGCGATGATTGCTGCTGTGGTTGTTTTGCCGTTTGTGCCTGTGATGGCGATGATTTGGATATTTTCATCTACGCCTAAAAGCCTTTTGCACTCATTTAAAGAGATGATTTTTGCGCCCTTTTTTTGCGCTTCACCTTTAAATTTAGCATTTTGAGCGCACTCTACAAAAAAGCAATTTTGCTCACACTCGTTAGAATTGTCCGTGATGAAAGTGTCTTGCAAGGCTATTTTCACGCTAAATTCCTCAGTCTTTCTTGCAACCGCATAAACCGTCCGTCCCCCGCAAAATGCACCGCCACGCTTTCCATATAGCCCAGCAAAGTGTCGGTGTAGCCGTTATCCAAGAGCTTTTCCAAAAAGTCCAAAAACTCGTTTTTGCTTGACAGCACGAGCTTGTTGGCAAAAATCACATTTTCAAAACTCCGCTTAAAGCCCACTTCACGCTCACTTTGCAAAAAATCCGCATAGCTTAAAGCCTCGTGCGGATAGGCTTTTGAGCCTTCACTTAACTGCAAAATCTTTTCAAATTCCTTGTTTATCGAGCGCACCTTGCAATTTTTCATATAAAATTCAAAGAGCAAATCCCCCTCATCAGGCGCATTGAGTGCGAATTCACAAAGCTCGATGAGATTAAGCAACAACGCGCTTGGCTTTTTCTCATAAGCAAGGCTCAAATAAAGCTTTGCACTCTCATAATCCTTGCGGCAAAACGCATTTAAGGCGATTTGTTTGAAATCCTGCGAACCCATTTTTATCCTTTTTTATGCTCAAATTATAGCTCATTTGGCTTAAATTTTAGCAAACTCATCAGCCCCGCCGCTTAAATTCACAAGGGTGATTTCGGGGTGAATGTCGATTTTAAGCTGTCGTTCAAGGGCGTATTTTAGGGTCGTGCCACTTGCCGCACAGCCCTTGCAAGCCCCCGTTAAATGCACGAAAACCACGCCGTTTTTCACGCCTAAAAATTCCAAGCCCCCGCCGTCTTGCTCCAAAATGTAAAGTTGCTTGCCAAGCACCGCTTTTACAGGCTCTACAAGCTCATCATCGCTAAAAGGCATCATCGCTTTTCCTTAAAAATTTAATTTCACTAGCGCGTTTGCTCGCTTCATCAAATTCATCGCTTTTTTTAAAGAGATGATTATAGCAAAATAAACTCATTTTTAGCAAAATTTACCCAAAGTGTCTTAATGCGATTTGCTCATCAAAATGAGTGCGATTATTAAAATTAAGCAAGCCTTTTGCGCAAAAATTCCACAAATTCATCAAAGCTTGCTAAATTCAGCTTTACACGCTTTCTTTGCGGCTTGCCCCACATACATTCGGGGAAAAATTCATCGTCCTTAAAACGCGCCATTATGTGAAAATGCACGCGTGGGACATAGTTAGCAAAGGACGCAATGTTGATTTTGTCAGGCTTGTAAAACTCTCTTAAAGCTCGCTCACACAGCAGCACCACACGCCAAAGCTCATTTTGCAGGCTACTTGGGCAGTCTGTAAGCTCTATGAATGGCTCTTTGGTAAAGATTTTGAGCCAAGGAATTTGCGCGTTTTCACGCTCGATAAAAAGAAAATCGTTTTCAAAAATTTTCATCTTTGCTCCGTTTATTTTAGGCTTAAAAATGCTGAATTTTACAAAAATTTTTTCAAATTTTGATGAATTTTAGCCGAAATTTCACAAAAATTTGAGCGATTGTGTCAAATTTTTGTTGTATAATTTCAAAAAATTCAAAGGTAAATGATGATAGAGCTTAGAAAACCAGCCGAGATAGAAAAACTGCGCGAGGCAAACCGCATAGTCGCGCAAACGCTTGATTTTTTGGAGAGCCAAATCCGCGTAGGAATGAGCCTGAAAGCCATCAGCCAAATGGCGGAGGAATTCATACTCGCAAAGGGCGCAACGCCGTCATTTAAGGGGCTTTATGGCTTTGAGGGCGCTATTTGCACGAGCTTAAACCGCGTTTGCATACACGGCACGCCCGATGAGACGAAGCTTAAAGAGGGCGACATTTTAGGGCTTGACATAGGCACTTGCAAGGACGGATTTTACGGAGATGCCGCTCGCACCATAGCTATCGGCAAGATTTCTGACAAAGATGCCAAGCTCATAGCCTGCGCCAAAGATGCGCTGGATTATGCGGTGAGCATTATCCGCGAGGGCTTGCGCTTTAAGGCGCTTTCGCAAAAACTTGATGAATTTATCAGGGCTAGGGGCTTTGTGCCGCTGCTTAACTACTGCGGACACGGCATTGGCACGCGCCCGCACGCTGAACCCGAAATCCCAAACTACCTAGAACCTGGGCAAAGCCCAAAAGAAGGGGACAAAATCAAAAGCGGAATGGTCTTTTGCATAGAGCCGATGATTTGCCAAAAGGACGGCACGCCTGTGCATCTTAACAGCGACAGATGGAACGCCGCAAGTGCTGATGGGCTTAATACAGCGCATTTTGAGCATTGCATAGCGGTGGTAAGGGGCAGGGCGGAGGTTTTGTCAAGGGTTTGAGTTTGATGAGTGAAAAACAAAGGTTTTTTGATTGACATATTTTTCATAATGAGCGCAAAATGCGCTAGTTTGGTAAATTAGCACTTTTTAAAAAAGAGTTAAAATCATCGTTTTATAAATCTTACCTACGGCTTGATTAGCAAATTTTCGCTATAATCACACAAATTTTTTGCTTTGAGCGAAAACGAAAGGCTTATTTGAGTATGTTTGAGAGTGTTTTAGTTTCGTTAGTGCCTATTTCTTTGGTGTTTGAGCTGTGTGCTTTGGCGCTTAGCTTTTATTTAAAGGACAGCCGCATTTTTTTTATCGTGCTGTCAATGCTTTGCGCCCGCCTTACCTACTTGCTCGCCCCATTTTACCAAGCGCATTTGTTTGTGAGTTTGTTTTTGCCCCTTGTTTTCGTGCTTTTTGTGGTGCTAAAAAAAAGCGTTTTGGTTTTTGAGAAAAAAAGCCTAGTCAAGCTCGCTGTGCTTGTTTTTGTGGGGATTTTGGGATTTGTTTTGTGTAAAAGCACCGATTTTAACGCAAGTATGAGCGAAAAATTTTTCGACATAGCCTTTTTTACGCCCATCAGTCAAGTGAGTTTTGTGTTTTTGGTAGCAGAATTTGCCTTTTTGCTTTTTTGGGGCGCGTTTAAGGGCGAACTGCATTTTGGCGTGGCTTTTGGGTTGAGTTTTTTGCAGTTTTGCTTTGAGAGTGCGCAAAAAGTGGGATTTTTTGAATTTGGGGCTTTGTTTTTCGTGCTTTATCTTGTGTATCACACTTACAAAAGCCTGTATTTTGATACTTTCACAAAGTTACCTAACCAAAAAGCCCTAAAACGCAAGCTCTTGGGATTTACGAGCTGCTATCTTGGGGCTTTGCGCGTGAGTGGTTTTGAGCATTTAGAGCCAAAGGATGAGAAAATTTTGTTTAAAAAAATCGGCAAAATTCTGCGAAAACAAGCTAAAAATGTCAAGGTTTTTCGCGTAGATGATGATTTTATTTTTGTCTTTGAAAAGCTCGATGAGAGCGTGGCTAGGGAGTTTTTACGCGCGCTTAAAAATGGCTTTGAAAATACAAATTCTTGGCTTAAAAACAAGGCATTAAGCCTTAAAATCGCTAGTGCTTTGATAGAAAGTAAGGAAAAATTTGATGAGAATTTAAACGCCATAAAAGAAGCCCTAGCCCCGATAAAAAGGGTTTAAAATGTGTAAATTTGAAACTCTGCCCTAAAAAATCGCTAAAAAATTTAAGATTTTAGCGAAAAAGGGCGAATTTTGGAGTAAAATTCAACGAAAAAGCATTTCACACGACAAATGCCGCAAAAGCAGGCAAAAAGGGAGCGCAAATGAACACTTACAAGGTAAAATACGCTGCGGGTTTTGGGCATAACACGCAAAACCACAAGGGCTTTGGACCCACGATTTACATAGAAGAAAGCGTGGAGTATAAGAGCGACAAGGACTATTTTGACTATGTGGATTTTTACAAAGCCCACTCAAAGCCCGATGACACCTACTTTCACATATCGTGGCTCGAAGACAGACCCCTAAGCGAGCGCGAAATCGCCAGCCGCAACGCTTACAGAGTGCTGCGAGACGAGTGCTGCGAAAAGGCGAAAAAAGAATTCATCAAAAACAAAGAGCCAGAAGCCGAGCATCACCCAACGCACGGGGATTGAGCGCGAATTTGACTTTGTAAAGCAAGGGCGCAAGTTTTGTGCTTGTGCTTTTTAAGTTTAAAAATTTCAAAGCGCAAAGCCTTGAAATTTTTAAATGGGTGGATTTAAATTCTACTGCAAAATCAAAGCGCAAAAGCCAAACTTACGCTTTGATTTGAAAATCTGCTAACACTTGCTCAAAATGACAAAAAGTCAAATTCGTGCGCATTTGCAAGCGGTGTTAAACATTTGCTTGCACTTGCTAGCGCAAGAATTCAAGCACAAAAACCATAAGCGAGATAAGGCTCAAACTCAAAATGCCAAGGTTGAGCTTGTCCCACTGCCTTGCAAAAAGGCGCATTAGCGCGTATGCGATAAAGCCAAAGGCAAAGCCTGTGGTGATGGAGTAGGTTAGGGGCATCATTATGATGATGAAAAAGCTTGCCACAGCCATCGCAGGGTCTTTAAAATCGATATTTGCCACTTCCATAAACATTAAAATCCCTACCATTACAAGCACAGGATAAATCGAGCTTGCTGGTATAGCCTTAAAAAAGGGCAGCAAAAAAAGACAAAGCCCAAAACACACCGCTACGACAAGGGCTGTAAGCCCTGTGCGCCCGCCGCTTTCCACGCCTGTGGAGCTTTCGACAAAGGCGGTTACGGTCGAAGTGCCTAAAAATCCGCCCACAGCCGAGCCTGTCGCATCGCTAATCAGCGTGCGCCCGAGCTTTTTCTCTCCGTCCTTACTCTCAAATATCCGCCCACGCGCTCCCACGCCCGTAATCGTCCCTATGCTGTCAAAAAGCTGCGTGATAAAAAAGGTTAAGATGATAGGAATCATCGCTAAATTCAAGGCTGATGCAATGTCAAGTTTCAAAAAAATCGCCCCAAAGCCATCTTGCGTGTCAAAATTTGGCAGCGAAAACAACTCTTTTGGAAAAGCCGCTCCATCTATGCCAAACGCCCACGCTGTAATGGCTGAGAGTAGGATACCGATGATAAATGCGGCTTTGAGCCTTATCGCCCACAAAAACAAAATCAAAACTAGGCTGAAAAGGCTAAACAGCACCTTGCCGCTCGTAATGTCGCCAAGCCCCACTAGCACGGAGTCGTTTCGCACCACTACGCCCATTTGCTGCAAGCCCAAAAAGGCGATGAAAGCCCCTATGCCAGCGCAAATAGCGTGCCTAAGGCTTGACGGAATGCTTTTGATAATCCAAAGCCTAAAATTCGTAAAAGCTAAAAGCAAAAAGATAAAGCCTGACACAAAGACAGCTCCAAGCGCACTTTGCCACGCAAGTCCCTTTGCCACGCACACGCCAAAGGTAAAGTAGGCGTTAAGTCCCATTCCTACGCTCATAGCCACAGGTGTGTTGGCGTAAAAGGCGTTAAATGCGGTTGTTATCATCGTGATGAGTGCTGTGGCTACGATGAGAGCGTCAAATGGCATACCTGCATTACTCATAATGCTCGCATTTACGGGGATAATGTAAATCATCGTTAAAAAAGTCGTAAGCCCAGCTACCAGCTCCGTGCGCACGCAAGTGCCGTTTTCTTTGAGTTTGAAAGGATTCATCATCTTGCTTTCTTGTGGAATTTAATGAGCGAATTTTGACATAAATTCTTTTAAATTTGGCTTAAATAAAACGAAATTTAAGCTATAAATTTAAATTTGACAAATTTCATTCAACCTCACACAAGCAAGTAAATTTAAGTTAAAATATATAATTTTAGCCCTTTGAATTTTTTAGCAAAATGCGCTTTTTGTTTTTAAGCATTTTACTTTAAAAGCCTTGTTTTTAGGCTTTGCAAGGCTTCATCGCCACAAATTTGCACTCTTTTGAATTTTTTATTAAAGGTGCGTTGGCGTTTGGCAAGCTGCATAGTGTGCGTGTTGATGAGAGTGGCAAGCTCGGCGTGCGTGATTTTACCAGCTAAAAAGTCCTTGCACTCTTTTAAACCTATGGAATTTAAGGGCTTTAAGCTCTCATCAAATTTAGCAAACAAGGTGCGCGCTTCATCGACAAGCCCCATTTTAAGCATATTTTGCGTGCGAAATTCCACTTTTTGCCTTAAATTTTCTTTATCCACGACAAGTTCAAAAATTTCAAGTTCTTTGATTAAAGGCTCTTGCAAGGAATTTTTTTGAAACTCACTTGGAATTTGCCCCGTGTTTTCGTAAATGCCAAGCCATTTTCGCAAGCGGTAGGTGTCATTTGGTGCGATTTTAGCGTTTTTGTCAAGCTCACTCATCAACGCAAAAATGGCATCATTACTCAAAGGTGTGGTGCTTTCAGACACATTTTGACTTAGCCCACTCATCAACGCTCTTAAATAAAAGCTCGTTCCGCCCACGATGATAAGGGCTTTATCAAGCTCAAAAGCCCGTTTTTTCGCCCTTTTATACTCATCAAAAAAAAGCGCGACATTAAATTTGTCCGCCACGCTTAATAAATTCACGCCAAAATGCTCCACTCTTTCAAGTGCTGTTTTATCGGGCTTTGCTGAGGCTATGTTTATCTCTTTATACACGCACAGGCTATCAAGGCTTAAAATAATGGCTTCAAACTCGCTTGCAAGGGCATTTGCTAGCTCACTTTTGCCACTTGCCGTTGTGCCAATCAGCGCAAATTCAAAAAACATTTTGCAAAACTTTCCTTAAATTCATAAAATTTGAGTAAAATCATAGCAAAAATTTACGCACAAAGGTAAAAATGAACGCCCTAATCGCTAAATTTAAGGACATTTTGGATTTAATCGTCTTTAAACACTCGGTTTTTGCTCTGCCTTTTTTGTTTAGCTCTATGCTTGTGGGCTATAAAGTCGCTGCTGATACGGGCTTTGACGGCACACCTACCCTTTTAAAGGCTGTTATTTTAGGCATTATCGCTGCTGTGAGTGCGAGAAATTTCGCTATGGCGGTAAATCGCTTGATGGACGAGGACATAGACAAAGACAATCCGCGTTGTGCAAGCCGTCCAAATATCAGCGGGCGCATAGGACGCGGCTTTGTGCTTGGTTTTATCATTGTAAATGCCCTTATTTTCGTGGCTGTTTGTTATTTTATCAACGCTCTTGCCTTTAAACTCAGCTTTTTCGTGCTGTTTGTGCTGGCTTTTTATTCAGCTTTTAAGCGTTTTTCAGCCCTAGCTCACCTTGTGCTTGGCTTTTGTTTAGGGCTTGCGCCCATTGCTGCGAGTGTGCTGATTTTAGATGAAATTCACATTTATAGCGTTATTTTGTGTCTTGGCGTTATGTTTTGGACGGCTGGTTTTGACTTGCTTTATGCCTTGCAAGATATGGAGTATGACAAAAAGGCTGGACTACACTCAATCCCTGCGAAATTTGGCAAAAACGCGACTTTTTTTATTTCAGCGCTTTTTCACTGCTTGGCTGTGGTGTTTTGGCTGCTTTTTGCAAGCGTGGCAAAGCTTGGTTTTATCGCTTATGCGGGCATTTTGATAAGCGGGGTGATTTTGTTTTTTGAACATAAAATCGTGCGGGGCAATTTTGCTAAAATCGACAAGGCGTTTTTTACTTTAAATGGGTATTTAAGCATAGTTTTTTTTATTTTTATCTTGCTTGATTTTTGGGTGGGACGATGAAATTTTTTGACACAGCATTAAAGATTGAATTTGAGCTTTGTGAGGGCGAAAATGCGAGTTTTTTAAATGATTTTAATCAAAGTGCGCAAAATGCCCTTTTGGCGCGTTTTAAAAAGCTTGCGGCAAAGGTTGATTTCAGCGAGGGCGAGGCGCTTTTGTATCAAATGCTTTTGAGTATAAAAGAGGATTTAGCCCGCCTTGATGATAAAATTTCGCACAAAAATTCAGCCCTTGTGCTACAAAATGAAAGTGTGCTTTGTGGCGTGGGCTTTGAGGGCATTAAATTTAGCGAAAATGTTTTAGAAAATGAGGCTTTATACTATGGTAGAGTCGAGCTTCATCATCAAACAATGCGCTTTTTTTTCAAGGCATTAAATCAAAACGAAGCGATGATAGAGCGGATAAAAAAAGACGACAAAACCGCCTTTGATGCCTTTGTGGTTGAGATTCAAAGGCAAAACATTTTGAAAGGAAAAAACAATGAGTGAGGAACTACTTTACGCGATTTGCACCTTTATTTTGCTTGTCGCAACCATAGCGTATTTTTTCATCAAAGACAAAGAAAATGCGGCTAAAATTCACAAGCTCGAACGCGCTGTGGAGGAGCTTAACAAGGACTTGCACTATTTGCACAAAGAGTTAAGTCAAAAGCCAGAACAGGCTGAATTTAACATAAATGAGCTAAAAGATGAGATAAAATTTTCGCTTGACAGAGAAATCAATCTCAAAATAATGCCGATTTTAAAGAGCTTGCAAGGCTTTGAAAATGTCATTGAGAGCTTTCAAAACGAGCAGGAAAATCGCTTGTCAAATTTAGAACAAAAGGCGCAAAATATGAGCAAGCTAAGCCCTGATTTTACGAACGATGAGCAAAAAATCACCGAGCTTTTTCATCAAGGAAAAAGTGTCGAGCAAATCGCCAAAGATTTACGCATTTCAACGGGCAATGTTGAATTTACGCTTAAAATGAAAGAGCTTTTGTAAATGCTGCAAGATAGCTACGGACGGGTGATTGACTACTTGCGAATTTCGCTTACTCAAAGGTGCAATTTTCGCTGTTTATATTGTATGCCAAAAGTGCCTTTTGACTACGCCCCAGATGAGAAGTTGCTGAGCTTTGATGAGCTTTTTTTGTTTGTCAAACTTGCCATTGATGAGGGCGTGAAAAAAATCCGCCTAACAGGCGGCGAACCGCTGCTGCGTGAGAATTTAAGCGAGTTTATCAAAATGATAAAAGATTATGCGCCGCATATTGATTTAGCCCTTACCACAAACGGCTTTTTGTTAAAAAATTTAGCCCAAAAGCTCAAAAACGCTGGACTTTGTCGCATAAACATTTCCCTTGACACGCTAAATCCGCAAAAAGCTAAAAAAATCGCCCAAAAAGAAGTGCTAAACGAAGTGCTTGCGGGCATTGATGAGGCGATGAAATGTGGCTTAAAGATTAAGCTAAATTGCGTGGCTTTAAAGGGCTTAAATGATGATGAGTTGTGCGATTTGCTTGAATTTGCAAAAAGCAAAAATATCCAAATCCGCTTTATAGAATTTATGGAAAATCACCACGCTTACGGACAGCTTAAAGGGCTAAACCGCAGTGAAATTTTGCAAATTTTAAGCCAAAAATTTAGCTTTTTAGACGCCACTAAAAGCCCGCACTCGCCGAGCAAACTTTACCGCCTTGATGATGGGTATTTTTTTGGGATTATCGACCCGCACAGCAGTGAGTTTTGCCAAAGCTGCAACCGCATAAGGCTCAGTGCTGAGGGCTTGCTGATACCTTGCCTTTACTATGATGAGGCTTTAAGCGTCCAAAAAGCCGTGCGAAATGGCGACATAAAGGGCGCTTTAAAGGTGCTAAAAAAGGTGCTTCAAAACAAGCCCGAAAAAAACAAATGGAGCGAGGCGATGCAAAAAGATGACATTTCTGCAAGAGCCTTTTACCAAACGGGCGGATAAGGGTTTGCGGTAAATTTTGCTTAAAATTCACGCGAAATTTATGCGTTTTTAAAAAAAGCACTTAAAAATTTAAGTTTAAAACACAACAAAACGCTGAAAATTTAAATTTATTTTAAATTTAGGGCAAAATTTGAAAAAATTTAGCTATAATTGTGAGTTCAAAATTCGCCAAAGAAAATTTGGAACACTTTTTGCTTGATACACATTACCCACTTAAAAATGGGTTTTGAAAGAGCAAAGCCCAAGTGGTGGAACTGGTAGACGCGCTAGACTCAAAATCTAGTAAGGGCAACCTTGTGTCGGTTCGATTCCGACCTTGGGCACCATTTATTACAAGGAAAGTCTATGCTCTTAACCATACTTTATATCGTAGGAATTTCCTCAGAAGGTATGACGGGGGCGATTGCAGCAGGAAGGCATAAAATGGATTTATTTGGCGTGATTTTCATCGCTTTGGTAACAGCCATCGGCGGTGGGTCGATACGAGATATCTTACTTGAACATCATCCTTTGACTTGGGTAGCACACCCTGAGTATGTCGTGCTGATTTGCGTTTGCGCCTTGCTTACTACAAAAATCCCTGCCGTAGTTTTAAAACACGAAAGTTTGTTTTTAACGCTTGATGCGATAGGCTTGGTGGTGTTTAGCATTTTAGGCGCTATAATCGCCATCGAAAAAGAGCTAGGCTTTGTCATCGCTGTGAGTGCGGCTGTGATTACGGGCGTGTTTGGTGGAATTTTGCGCGATATTTTGTGCGCTCGCATTCCGCTTGTCTTTCAAAAAGAAATTTATGCTGGCGTGTCCATCATCGCTGGGGCTTTGTATTATGCTTTGATTGAATTTTTGGGCTTTGGCGAGCTTTTAAGCACGCTTATCACTTTGACACTTGGCGTGGGAATGAGGCTTTTAGCCATTCATTATGAGTGGAGTTTGCCTATTTTCAGCATAGAAGAGAGTTCAAAATGAAATCAGCAGCGAAAATTCAAGGTGGAGCGTAGGATATGCACTATATATTACTGACTATAACAATGCTTGTAATGTTTTACATACTCTCATCACAGGATACACAGCCTATGGGCGTGGTGCGCATCAAAAAGCGTTACCATAAAAACGATATGATAAAAGAAGAAATTCCTTACAACGCCAAAGGCAAGATACACGGCATTTATCGCTACTGGCACAACAATGGCTATTTGGAGGTTAAAGCCGTTTTTCAAAACGGCACGCTTAACGGACTATGCCAAAAATTCGACCACAGAGGCAGGTTGGTTAAAGAAATCATCTACAAAAACGGCGTTGTCGCCAAAGAAAAGGTGTATCCAAATCCTGCTTTGGTGTATAGTTGAGCCTTGTTTTGAGCAAATTTAGGCTAAATTGAGCAAGCACAAGTTGAGCGTAAATTTAATCGCTTTTGTTTAAAAAAGCGTTGAATTTGCGCCCTTGTTTTTTGTAAATTTTTTGCAAAAAAGCCTTTTAAATTTTTTGATACAAGCAAAAAAGCCCTTGAAAAAAGTTTTTAGCAAGGACGGGCAAAAAATTTGCAAAAATTTAAAAATTTCCTTGACAAGATAACTCTTTTTAGTTATAATCATTGTTTTTGTTTTGTAAGTGCTGGTTTAGCTCAGTTGGTAGAGCATCTGCCTTGTAAGCAGAGGGTCGGGAGTTCAAGTCTCTTAACCAGCTCCATTGTTTTCAATCAGTGTTTGACCAGAGATATATGGTGCTGGGTGAGTTACTCAAGTGGCCAACGAGGGCAGACTGTAAATCTGCTGGCTTTCGCCTTCCGTGGTTCGAATCCACGACTCACCACCATTGCGGGAGTAGCTCAGTTGGCTAGAGCATCAGCCTTCCAAGCTGAGGGTCGCGGGTTCGAGCCCCGTTTCCCGCTCCATTTGAGAATTTGAAGGATAAACTGGGAGCTGTTTTTCTCGTGCAGTTTATCCTTGAATTCGGTCGTTTTTTGGTGTCTAAATCTATGATTTTTCTGAGCGCTCGTATGGCTCAGAGGTAGAGCACTCCCTTGGTAAGGGAGAGGTCGCGGGTTCAAGTCCCGCTATGAGCTCCATTTTTTTGTAAAAATTGTAGAATTTTAGATTTGTTTTTTGTCAGTAAATTTTATATGGAGGAATGTAAAATGGCGAAAGAAAAGTTTTCACGCAACAAACCACACGTGAATATCGGAACCATCGGTCATGTCGACCACGGTAAAACAACCTTGACAGCGGCTATTTCAGCTGTGCTTTCAAGGAAAGGCTTGGCGGAGCTTAAAGACTATGACAACATAGACAACGCTCCTGAGGAAAAAGAGCGCGGTATCACCATCGCGACTTCTCATATTGAGTATGAGACAGACAAAAGGCACTACGCGCATGTGGATTGCCCCGGACACGCAGACTATGTCAAAAATATGATTACAGGTGCTGCGCAAATGGACGGAGCGATACTCGTTGTGAGTGCTGCTGATGGTCCTATGCCACAAACACGCGAGCATATCTTGCTCTCTCGTCAAGTAGGCGTGCCTTATATAGTCGTGTTTATGAACAAGGCTGATATGGTAGATGACCAAGAATTGCTTGATTTGGTTGAGATGGAGATAAGAGAGCTTTTAAGCAGCTATGAATTTCCCGGCGATGATACACCTATCATCAAGGGTTCAGCGCTAAAAGCACTTGAAGAAGCAAAGGCTGGACAAGATGGCGAATGGTCTGCGAAGATTATGGACCTTATGGCAGCGGTTGATGATTATATCCCTACACCAAAGCGCGACACAGACAAGGACTTTTTGATGCCTATCGAAGATGTCTTTTCTATCTCAGGGCGTGGCACGGTTGTAACAGGGCGTATCGAAAAGGGTAAGGTAAAAGTCGGCGATACTATCGAAATCGTGGGCTTAAAGCCAACTCAAACTACCACAGTTACAGGCGTTGAAATGTTCCGCAAAGAAATGGACGAAGGCGAAGCAGGCGATAATGTCGGCGTGCTTTTGCGCGGCACTAAAAAAGAAGAAGTTATGCGCGGTATGGTTTTAGCAAAACCAAAATCAATCACCCCGCACACTGACTTTGAGGCTGAGGTGTATATCCTTAACAAAGACGAAGGCGGACGACACACTCCATTTTTCAACAACTATCGCCCACAATTTTATGTGCGAACTACCGATGTAACAGGCTCGATTAAGCTTGCTGAGGGCACTGAGATGGTTATGCCGGGCGAAAATGTGCGTATCACCGTTTCACTCATCGCTCCTGTGGCACTTGAAGATGGCACTCGCTTTGCGATAAGAGAGGGCGGACACACCGTTGGTTCTGGCGTGGTTTCTAAAATCATTAAGTAAAATTTGTGCGCTAAGCCTAGCTTGGCGCACCTTTTTTAAGGATTTAAGATGAGAATAAAAGTCGGTTTAAAATGCGAAGAAAGTGGCGATATAAATTACAGCACTTACAAAAACAGCAAAAACACAGCTGAGAAATTAGAGTTAAAAAAGTATTGCCCAAGGCTCAAAAAACACACACTCCACAAAGAAGTGAAGTTAAAGAGTTAAGAGCAAAGGCATAAGGGCAAAGTAGGGCAATAGCTCCAATGGTAGAGCGCCGGATTCCAAATCCGATGGTTGGGGGTTCGAGTCCCTCTTGCCCTGCCAAATTTGTAAGGTGTGAGAATGAAAAATTTAATCGCATATATCAGAATGTCAAAGGCAGAGCTTGGCAAGGTCATCTTTCCGATGAAAGAGCAAGTGCGTAACGCTTATATCACGGTGTTTATCGTGGTAAGCGTGATAACTTTATTTTTGGCTTTGATTGACTGGATTATGGGTTCGAGTATATCGTTGATTGTGAGATAAAAATGGATAAATTCAAGTGGTATGCCATACAAACCTATGTGGGTAGCGAAATGGCAGTCAAAAGAGCGGTAGAAAATTTAGTCAAAGACAGCAGTATCGGCGAGCAGCTTAAAGAAGTCATCGTGCCGACTGAGGATGTGGTAGAGTATAAAAACGGCAAAGAGAAAATCAGCCAACGCTGCCTTTACTCAGGCTATGTTTTTGCAAACCTTGATTTAAACACCGAGCTTTGGCATAAAATTCAATCCCTGCCCAGAGTAGGGCGCTTTATCGGCGAGAGCAAAAAGCCCGCGCCTTTGAGCGAGCAGGATATCACTTTGATTTTAGAAAAGGCACAAAACAGAGCCGCCCCACGCCTTAAAATCGACTTTGAAAAGGGCGAAAGCGTGCGTATCCGCGAAGGTTCGTTTGCGAATTTCACGGGTATGGTTGAAGAGTATGATGCAGCAAATGGTAAGTTGAAACTCAATGTCTCAATCTTTGGGCGTTCAACCCCCGTTGATGTCGAATGCTCCAAGGTAGAAAAGATACTTTAAAAGGAAAAAACAATGGCGAAAAAAGTTGTTGGAGAGATAAAACTACACATAGCAGCGGCAAAGGCTAACCCAAGCCCGCCTGTGGGACCAGCTTTGGGACAGCAAGGTGTCAATATAATGGAGTTTTGCAAGGCTTTTAACGAGCGCACCAAAGATATGGCAGGCTTTAACATACCTGTGGTGATTACCGTTTATGCGGACAAGAGCTTTACTTTCATCACAAAGCAGCCGCCCGCAACGGATTTAATCAAAAAAGCCGCAGGCATACAAAAAGGCACGGACAATCCACTCAAAAACAAGGTTGGCAAGCTCACCAAAAAGCAGGTTTTGGAAATCGTGGAGAAAAAAATCGCTGATTTAAACACCAAAGACAAAGAACAAGCGGCGAAAATCATCGCTGGTTCGGCTCGTTCTATGGGCGTTGAAGTCGTGGATTAAAGGAAATTCAATGTCAAAATTAACAAAAAGATTTAAAGAACTCACTCAAAAAATCGACACGAGCAAGGATTATGCCTTGCTTGAAGGCATTGAGGCGGTGAAAAATTTAGCATCGGCTAAATTTGATGAAACCGTTGAAATCGCCTTAAAACTCAATGTCGACCCACGCCACGCCGACCAAATGGTGCGTGGTTCTGTGGTGTTGCCCGCTGGCACAGGCAAAAAAGTGCGCGTGGCTGTCATCGCCAAAGATGCCCAAGCTGATGCGGCAAAAAGCGCAGGGGCGGACATAGTAGGCAGTGATGATTTGGTTGAAGAAATTCAAAAGGGCAATATGAACTTTGATGTCTTAATCGCCACGCCAAATTTAATGGGGCTTGTGGGTAAAGTAGGGCGGATTTTAGGACCCAAAGGACTTATGCCAAACCCAAAAACAGGCACAGTTACTATGGATGTGGCACAAGCTGTAAATAACGCTAAAAGCGGACAGGTAAATTTCCGCGTGGATAAGCAGGGCAACATACACGCAGGGCTTGGTAAGGCGAGCTTTTCAAAGGAGCAATTAGGCGAAAACATAAGCACCTTTATCAAAGCCATAAACAAGCACAAACCCGCATCATCTAAGGGACGCTACATAAAAAATGCCGCACTTTCTTTGACGATGAGTCCGTCCATAAGCCTTGAAACCCAAGAGCTTTTGGATATGAAGTAAATTTTGCCTGCTAAATTTCGCAAAAATTTAAAAAATTCAGCGGAATTTGGCAGGATTTTAAAAACGCTTGAATTTTAAAATAAAAGCGAGCAAATTTCGGTTTTTTCGCTTTTATTTTAGATTAGAGATAGCGTGAGGCGCAAGCTTAATCGTCTAAATTCAGCCGAATTTAGCCGCTCCGCTTGAAATCGCTAGTCGGAAAGGAGAAGTATGACTAGAAGCGAAAAGACGCAAATCATCAGCACGCTTGAAGCTGGCTTTAAAGAAAGCGAAGCCATAGTGGTTTGCAACTATAAAGGGCTAAGCACCAAAAAGCTCGAAGAGCTTAGGGAAAACGCAAGGCAAAGCGAAGTTAAAGTGCAAATCGTGAAAAACACGCTTGCGGCGATTGCCCTTAAAAACGCTGGTAAAGACGGGCTTGAACTCAAAGAGACAAACATTTATCTTTGGGGGGCTGACCAGCTTAATGTTTGCAAGGTTGCGTCTAAATTTGAAGACGCGAACGAGCTTTTTAACATTAAGCTCGCCTTTATCGATGGCGAAGTGAGCGAAGTAGCGAAGGTAAAAGCCCTAGCGAAAATGCCATCTCGCAATGAGTTGCTTGCAATGTTGTTGCAAGTTTGGAACGCGCCGATACAAAATTTTGTCATCGGACTCAATGCTTTAAAAGCAAAAAAAGAATCAGAAGGATAAAAAATGGCAGTATCAAAACAAGATGTGCTTGAATACATTTCAAATTTAAGCGTGCTTGAACTTTCAGAGCTCGTAAAAGAATTTGAAGAAAAATTTGGCGTATCAGCTGCGCCTGTGGTAGTAGCTGGTGCTGGTGGCGGTGCAGCGGGCGGTGGCGCGGCTGCGGCTGAGGAAAAGACTGAATTTAATGTCGTGCTTGTTGAAAGCGGGGCAAAGAAAATCGAAGTCATTAAGGTTGTCCGTGCCATCACAGGACTTGGGCTTAAAGAGGCAAAAGACGCTGTTGAGCAAACTCCGTCCGTGCTTAAAGAGGGCGCAAACAAGGCTGATGCAGAAGCAGCCAAAAAACAACTCGAAGAAGCAGGAGCTAAATGCGAGTTAAAATAAGCCTTTAAGCGATAAAGGCTTTTGTCAAGCCCTTGAAAAAGGGCTGAATTTAAGCCCCTTTTGGGGCTTTTCTTGTAGATATAAGAGGTAAAACAATGCAAAAAACGCAACTTTCTAAAAATCGACTTCGGGTTGATTTTTCAAATCTATCAAATCAAATCGAAATTCCAAATCTCTTGCAACTGCAAAAAAAGAGTTTTGACCATTTTTTAAACCCTGATAGCAACAGCGAAAGTGGCATAGAAAAGGTATTTAAAAGCATTTTTCCTATCCACGACCCGCAAAATCGTTTGAGTTTAGAGTATGTAAGCAGCCAAATAGGAAAGCCACGATACACCGTGCGTGAGTGTATGGAGCGCGGGCTTACTTATGCGGTGAATTTAAAGATGAAAATTCGCCTTACCTTGCACGAAAAGGACGACAAAAGCGGCGAGAAAATAGGCATCAAAGACATAAAAGAACAAGAAATTTTTATACGCGAAATTCCCTTGATGACGGATAGAATTTCTTTCATCATCAACGGCGTTGAGCGCGTTGTGGTAAATCAACTCCACAGAAGTCCCGGGGTGATTTTCAAAGAAGAAGAAAGCACCACTTCGGCAAACAAGCTCGTTTATACAGCGCAGATTATCCCTGATAGAGGCTCGTGGCTTTATTTTGAGTATGATACCAAAGATGTGCTTTATGTGCGTATCAACAAACGCCGCAAAGTGCCTATCACTATGCTTTTCCGCGCTCTTGGCTACAAAAAGCAAGACATTATCAAGCTTTTTTATCCTATCCAAACCATACACATAAAAAAGGATAAATTTTTCATCGAATTTAACCCTGATGATTTTATGGACAGAATCGAATACGATGTTAAGGACGAAAAGGGCGAGATTGTTTTGCAAGCTGGCAAAAGGCTTTCTAAGAAAAAAGCCGAGCAGCTTGTGGCAAGCGGGCTAAAATGGGTAGAGTATCCGCTTGAAATTCTCACAAATCGCTATTTAGCAAAGCCGATTTTAGGCAAAAAGGGCGAAGTGCTGTTTGACTCGCTCACCTTGCTTGAAGAAAACAAGCTGGCTAAAATCAAAGACAATTTCACAAGCTTTGAAATCGCCAACGATTTAGCTTCTGAGGTTGATGCGGCGATTATAAATTCTTTTTTGCAAGACAACGAAACCTTGCGTGCTTTGCGCCAAAGTGAGAATTTAGAAGATGAAAACGACTTAGCGGCGATTAGAATTTACAAGGTAATGCGCCCTGGTGAGCCTGTGGTAAAGGACGCTGCAAAGGCTTATGTGAATGATTTGTTTTTCAACCCTGAAAGGTATGATTTAACCAAAGTAGGGCGAATGAAAATGAACCACAAGCTCGGTTTAAGCGTGCCTGAGTATATCACCGTGCTTACAAATGAAGACATCATCAAAAGCACAAAATATCTCATCAAGGTAAAAAACGGCAAGGGGCGCATTGACGATAGAGACCATTTAGGCAACCGCCGCATTCGCTCTATCGGCGAGCTTTTGGCAAATGAGTTGCATTTGGGCTTAGCAAAAATGCAAAAGGCAATCCGCGATAAATTTACGGCTTTAAATACTGATTTAGACAAGGTAATGCCTTATGATTTAATCAACCCCAAAACCATAACCACAACCATACTTGAATTCTTTACGGGCGGGCAACTTTCTCAATTTATGGACCAAACAAATCCTTTGAGCGAAGTTACACACAAAAGACGGCTTTCAGCACTTGGCGAGGGCGGTATAGTAAAGGAAAGAGCGGGCTTTGAGGTGCGCGATGTGCATACAACGCACTATGGGCGAATTTGTCCTGTGGAAACGCCAGAAGGACAAAACATAGGGCTTATCAACACGCTTGCAACCTACGCAAAAGTCAATGATTTGGGCTTTGTCGAAGCACCTTACAAAAAAGTCGAAAACGGCAAGGTGATGAACGACATTGTTTATCTTACCGCCACGCAAGAAGAAGGGCTTTTAATCGCCCCTGCTTCAACAAAAGTAGATAGCAAGGGTATGATAAGCGATGAATTCATCGAGGCTAGGCAAGATGGCGAAACCATACTTGCTAAAAGAGATGAGATAAATTTGATAGATTTATGCTCGGGTATGATAGTGGGCGTAACGGCGTCTTTAATCCCCTTTTTAGAGCACGATGATGCTAACCGCGCGCTTATGGGCTCAAATATGCAGCGCCAAGCCGTGCCGCTTTTAACAAGCGAAGCGCCTATTGTCGGCACAGGTATGGAAAGAGTGATAGCCCGCGATGCGTGGATGGCGGTAAAGGCAAAAAACGCTGGCATAGTCGAAAAAGTGGATAACAAAAGCATATTTATCTTATGCGAGGACAAGACGGGACCTTTTATTGATTATTACTCAATGGAGAAAAATTTAAGGACAAACCAAAACACCGCTTACAACCAACACCCTATCGTCAAAAAAGGCGACAAAATCGAAGCTGGGCAAATCATAGCTGACGGGGCGAGTATGGACAAGGGCGAGCTAGCCATAGGCAAAAACGCGCTCATCGCCTTTATGCCGTGGAATGGCTACAACTACGAAGACGCCATAGTCGTAAGCGAAAAGATGATACGCGATGACACCTTTACGAGCGTGCATATTTACGAAAAAGAAATCGAAGCACGCGAGCTAAAAGACGGCATAGAAGAAATCACAAGGGACATTCCAAATGTCAAAGAAGAGGACATAATGCACCTTGATGAAAGCGGTATCGCGCGTATCGGCACGCACATAAAGCCGGGTATGATACTTGTGGGTAAGGTTTCGCCAAAGGGCGAAGTGAAACCAACGCCAGAAGAGCGGCTTTTGCGGGCGATTTTTGGCGAAAAGGCTGGACATGTCGTCAATAAATCCCTTTACGCTACTGCAAGTTTAGAAGGCGTTGTCGTTGATGTAAAAATTTTCACCAAAAAAGGCTATGAAAAGGACGCTAGGACGATAAAGGCTTACAACGAAGAAAAGCTGAATTTAGAAAAAGAACACCACGACAGACTTGTGATGATGGACAAAGAAGAGATTTTAAGAGTGCACGCACTTTTAGCAAAATCAGCCCTTTCCACAGACTGCAAAATTGGCAACCGCCGCTACAAAAAAGGCGACAAGGCTGATTTAAGAGAGTTACAAAAGGTAAATCGCTTTGCGCTCAATTCAGTTGTCAAGGCGTATTCAAGAGGCGTGCAAAAGCAGTATGAAGAGCTTAAAAACCATTTTCAAAACGAAAAGAAAAAGCTCAAAGCCGAACACGATGAAAAGCTTGACATTTTGGAAAAAGATGACATTTTGCCAAGTGGGGTTGTAAAACTTGTGAAAATTTACATAGCCGCTAAAAGAAAGCTCAAAGTCGGCGACAAAATGGCGGGCAGACACGGCAACAAGGGCATAGTGTCAAACATAGTGCCTGAAATGGATATGCCTTATCTTCCCGATGGGCGCACTATCGACATAGTGCTAAACCCCTTAGGCGTGCCGTCTCGTATGAATATAGGGCAAATTTTAGAAAGCCATTTAGGTGTGGTAGGACTTCGTTTAGGCGAGCAAATCCAAGAGATTTTTGAAGCCAAGCGTAAATTTTTCATCAAAGAACTGCGCGAAAAGATGATAGAAATCTGCTGCGCCTTGCCACGCCTTGCCAAAGAAAAGGAATTTTTAGAAAGCCTTGATGACAAAATTCTTGTTGAGTATGCTAGGGACTGGTCAAGGGGCATAAAATTCGCCACGCCCGTTTTTGAGGGAACGAGCATTGATGAATTTAGCAAGCTTTTTGAAATGGCAAAGCTTTCAATGGACGGCAAAACCGAGCTATATGATGGACAAACAGGCGAGAAAATGGCAGAGCGCGTGCATGTTGGGTGTATGTATATGCTTAAACTCCACCACCTTGTCGATGAAAAGGTGCACGCAAGAAGCACGGGACCTTATAGCTTAGTTACACAGCAACCTGTGGGCGGCAAGGCTCTTTTTGGCGGACAACGCTTTGGAGAAATGGAAGTTTGGGCGCTAGAAGCTTACGGTGCGGCGCATACTTTGCGCGAAATGCTGACTATCAAATCAGACGATGTGGAGGGGCGTTTTAGCGCATACAAAGCCTTGACAAAGGGCGAAAATGTGCCAAGCACGGGCATACCCGAAACCTTTTTTGTGCTTACAAACGAGCTAAAATCACTCGCACTTGATGTTGAGATTTTTAACGAGGAAAAAAACAATGAGTAAATTTAAAGTCATCGAAATCAAAGAAGAAAACCGCCCGCGCGATTTTGAAGCCTTTCAGTTAAGGCTTGCAAGCCCTGAAAGGATAAAATCGTGGAGCTATGGCGAGGTAAAAAAGCCAGAAACCATAAACTACCGCACCTTAAAGCCTGAAAGGGATGGGCTTTTTTGTGCTAAAATTTTTGGTCCTATAAGGGATTATGAGTGTCTTTGTGGCAAATACAAAAAAATGCGCTTTAAGGGCGTAAAATGCGAAAAATGCGGCGTTGAAGTGGCTAGCTCCAAAGTGCGCCGCAGCCGAATGGGACATATCGAGCTTGTTACGCCTGTGGCTCACATTTGGTATGTGAATTCCTTGCCATCACGCATAGGCACTTTGCTTGGCATAAAGATGAAAGATTTAGAACGCGTGCTTTACTATGAAGCCTACATTGTCGAAGAGGCTGGCGATGCTTACTATGACAACGAAAATTCAAAAAAAGTCGAAGCGTGCGATGTCTTAAACGAAGAGCAGTTTCAAAGCCTTTCGCAAAGGTATGACGGCTTTAAGGCAAGAATGGGCGGCGAGGCTGTTTATGATTTGCTTAAAAATTTAGATTTAGTGGAGCTTTTAAACCAACTCAAAGAAGAGATGAATTCAACCAACAGCGAAGCCAAGAAAAAAAGCATAGTCAAGCGTTTGAAAGTAGTGGAGAATTTCTTAAATTCAAACTCAGCCAACTCAGATGACAGCGTGCCAAACCGCCCTGAGTGGATGATGATTACGAATTTACCCGTTTTGCCGCCTGATTTGCGCCCTTTGGTTGCGCTTGATGGAGGTAAATTCGCCGTTAGCGATGTCAATGACTTATACCGCCGTGTGATTAACCGCAACACGCGCTTAAAAAGGCTTATGGAGCTTGATGCGCCTGAGATTATCATACGCAACGAAAAAAGAATGCTCCAAGAAGCTGTCGATGCACTCTTTGATAACGGACGCCGTGCAAATGCTGTAAAAGGCGCAAACAAGCGCCCACTTAAATCTTTAAGTGAGATTATCAAGGGCAAGCAAGGGCGTTTCCGTCAAAATTTGCTCGGCAAACGGGTGGATTTTTCGGGGCGTTCTGTCATCGTAGTAGGACCAAAGCTCAAAATGGACGAGTGTGGCTTGCCTAAAAAAATGGCATTAGAGCTATTTAAGCCACATTTGCTTGCTAAACTTGAAGAAAAAGGCTACGCTACAACGGTTAAACAAGCTAAAAAGATGATAGAAAGCCGCACAAACGAAGTTTGGGAGTGCCTTGAAGAAGTCGTTAAGGGACACCCTGTGCTTTTAAACCGCGCCCCAACCTTGCATAAACTTTCTATCCAAGCCTTTCACCCTATTTTAGTGGAGGGCAAGGCGATACAGCTACACCCGCTTGTGTGTGCCGCCTTTAATGCAGACTTTGACGGCGACCAAATGGCTGTGCATGTGCCACTCTCACAAGAAGCCATTGCCGAGTGCAAGATTTTAATGCTCTCATCGATGAATATCTTGTTGCCAGCAAGCGGTAAATCAGTAGCCGTGCCTAGCCAAGATATGGTTTTGGGGATTTATTATCTTTCGCTTGAAAAAAGCGGCGTTGCGGGTTCGCACAAAATTTGCACGGGCATTGATGAGGTGATGATGGCGTTAAATGCGCGTTGCCTTGACATACACGCGAGCATTCAAACCGTCGTCGATGGCAGAAAGCTTAAAACAACAGCAGGCAGGCTCATCATCAAATCTATCTTGCCTGATTTTGTGCCAGAATATATGTGGAACAAAATTTTAAAGAAAAAAGACATAGCCGCGCTTGTGGATTTTGTCCATAAACAAGGCGGACTTGGCATAACGGCGGACTTTTTGGATAAGCTTAAAAATTTAGGCTTTGAGTATGCGACAAAGGCGGGCATTTCTATCTCCATAGCCGACATTATCGTGCCAAATGAAAAAGAAAAAGAAATCGCCGCAGCTAAAAAACAAGTGCAAAGCATACAAAATTCGTTCAATCAAGGCTTAATCACAGCTTCTGAGCGCTACAACAAAATCATCGACATTTGGAAACGCACCAACAATGTGCTTTCAAAAGAGATGATGAATTTAGTGCAAAAGGACAAAGAGGGCTTTAACAGCATTTATATGATGGCAGACAGCGGCGCGCGCGGCTCGGCGGCTCAAATTTCACAGCTTGCCGCTATGCGTGGGCTTATGGCAAAGCCTGATGGTTCTATCATCGAAACGCCCATTATCTCAAATTTCCGTGAGGGCTTAAATGTGCTTGAATACTTCATCTCAACGCACGGAGCGAGAAAGGGACTTGCTGATACCGCGCTTAAAACAGCAAATGCGGGCTATCTCACAAGAAAGCTCATCGATGTGGCGCAAAATGTCAAAATCACCATAGCTGATTGTGGCACTCACGAGGGCGTAGAAATCAACGAGATTACCGCTGATGGCGCAGTTGTCGAAGCCCTTGAAGAGCGCATTTTGGGTAGGGTTTTGGCTGAGGACATCATAGACCCTATCACCAACGAAACGCTTTTTGCCGAAGGCACTTTAATGGACGAGGACAAGGTGAAAGTTTTAAGCGAGAGCAACATAAAAAGCGTCAATATCCGCACGCCCATTACTTGCAAGGCAAAAAAAGGCATTTGTGCCAAATGCTATGGCGTGAATTTAGGGGACGGCAAGCTTGTAAAACCGGGCGAGGCAGTAGGTATCATCTCCGCTCAAAGTATCGGCGAGCCGGGCACTCAGCTCACACTAAGAACCTTCCACAGCGGCGGCACGGCAAGCACGGATTTGCAAGATAGGCAAGTCATTGCGCAAAAAGAGGGCTTTATAAGGTTTTATAATCTCAACACCTACACCGACAAAAGTGGCAAAAACATAGTCGCAAACCGCCGCAACGCTGGCATTTTGCTTGTTGAACCACGCATAAAAGCCCCATTTGACGGCACTATCAGCATAGAAAACATACACGAAGATGTCATCGTGTCGGTAAAAAATGGCAAAGATGAAGTGAAATTCACACTTCGCAAATACGACATAGCCAAAGCCAACGAGCTAGCAGGCGTTAGCGGTAGCATAGGCGGTAAATTTTACCTACCTTACAAAAACGGCGCAAAGGTTGTCCAAGATGAAAGCGTGGTTGAGGTGATTAAAGAGGGCTGGAATGTGCCAAACCGCATACCTTACGCGAGCGAGATTTTGGTAAAAGACGGCGACCCTGTGGTGCAAAATATCAAGGCAGGCGAGGCTGGAACGCTTAAATTCTACATACTCAAAGGCGATGGCTTAGATAGAATTCGCAATGTCAAAAAAGGCGATGTCGTCAAAGAAAAAGGCTTTTTCGTTGTCGTGGCGGACAAAAACGACAGAGAGGCAAAACGCCACTATATACCACGCGAGTCCGTCATAGAATTTGACGATAGCGCGACTATCGCAAGTGCCGATACTATCATCGCTAGCGCACCGAAAAAAGAAAAAACCATCATCGCTGAGTGGGACCCTTACAACAACACCATCATCGCCGAAAATGAAGGCGTAGTGAGCTTTGAGGACATTGAGATAGGATACAGCGCGGATGAGCAAATCGATGAAGCCACAGGCAAAAGCTCGCTTGTCATCAACGAGTATTTGCCAAGCGGCGTGCGCCCAGCTTTGATTTTGAGTGTAAAAGGCGGCAAGAGCATTCGCTACGCCCTTGAACCCAAAACCGTCATCAGCGTAAATGACGGCGACAAGGTAGCAAAGGCGGACATTTTAGCAAAAATTCCAAAAGCCGTTACCAAGTCAAAGGACATTACGGGCGGTTTGCCAAGGGTTAGCGAGCTTTTTGAGGCAAGAAAGCCCAAAAACGCAGCTGTGATTGCCGAGATAGACGGCACAGTGCGCTTTGACAAGTCTATGCACTCCAAAGAACGCATTGTCATCGAGGGCGAGGACGGCGGCAGTGTCGAGTATCTCATCAGCAAAAGCCGCAACATACAAGTGCGTGATGGCGAGTTTATCCACGCGGGCGAAAAGCTCACAGACGGCGTGATTTCAAGCCACGATGTGCTGAAAATTCTTGGCGAAAAGGCGCTTCATCACTATCTCATCAGCGAAATTCAGCAAGTTTATCGCGGGCAGGGCGTTGTGATTTCTGACAAGCACATAGAAGTCATCATCTCACAAATGTTAAGGCAGGTGAAGATTGTCGATAGTGGCAACACCAAATTCATCATCGGCGATTTCATATCAAGGCGCAAATTTAAAGAAGAAAACGAAAGAGTAATGGTACTTGGCGGCGAACCAGCCATCGCCGAACCCGTGCTGCTAGGCGTTACGCGCGCGGCTATCGGCAGCGATAGTGTCATCTCATCAGCGTCTTTCCAAGAAACCACAAAGGTGCTTACAGAAGCGAGCATAGCGGGCAAATTTGACTATTTAGAGGACTTGAAAGAAAATGTCATTTTAGGGCGAATGATACCCGTTGGCACAGGACTTTACCACGAGGAAAAAATGCGCCTTAAAACCGCAGAGTAAAGCACAAGCGCACTTAAATTTAAGCAAATTTAAGTGCGCTTTTTTAAATTTAAGGTGCTTTGTCTCAAAAAGCGTTGATTTTACGCTTTATTGTAGCCGTTAATGAGCTTTTAGGCTTTGTCAAGTTGTTTCGCTTGATACAAAGCAAAGAATCCAAACGCCACGCAAAGCGCAAGTAAGAAGTAAGGCACGATTTCACCCATTTTAACCCCCTTTAATTTGCTTTTTATCTCGTTTTATGTCGTCATATACGATTTTAAAAGCCAACATAGGGATAGCCAAAAAGCTGAGTCCGATTACGACTATTGCAAAATTTTCAATCATCACAAGTCCTCCAAATCGTCTATATGTTTATTTATGCGCTGGTTAAGAAAAATAATATCAACAAATAAACCTATTTTTACTCAAATCTTTCCATAAATTTAAATAAAAGCCCACAGAAAGCTGTAAATAAACCAAAAAAGAATGCACCATATATAAATTCCATATTTATCCTCCATAATTTGTTTTTGTTTGCTCAATTCTTTCCATTTCTGTAAGAATTGTGGCACAAACATAGTCTTTGAAATTTCTAATCAACAAAGCAGTCATAGCATTTTTAACCAACAACATTACAGCAATCCTACGAAAAAAAGTAGATTAAAGAGCATACCGCACAATAAATTTGTGGTATAAAAAAGGCTATGATAAAAAGCCATATTGATTTGTGTAGCAACGCAAAGCAAATCCAAAGCCTATTGCGATATATGTTGTAATCGCATAAACGAAACCAAGCGTAAAAAAAAGAACTAGGACTATCAGCAGTATATCATTGTTAAAGATAAAAGTAAATCTATTGTAAGCGCATATCATCAAAAATACTATATTTAACACAGCTAACCAGCCATACAGTTTTACTAACCTTTTTTCATTTTTTACTCTAAAATCTGTGATAGGATTTGTTATTTCATATACCTGTGCCCAAATTTCAAGTGATTTTAGCGCACTAGATATATAATTCGATAGCATTTTGTATTCATCTATCTTTACTTTCATTACTAGCCTCCGTTGCGTTTTTTGTGTTTATCGTAGCAAAAAGTAAAACTCAATGCAAAGAGTCAAACAACTTTAATAAAAACAACATAAATATAGCATTGATTGCTAAAAAGAATGTCATTATAAAAAACATTTTTGCTTCAAATTTAAGCATTTTTTCACCTTTTTTATAAAATCCTTTGCAAGTATAGCAAAATTAGCTTACAAAAAACTTAAACACCGCACAAATCTAAAATATAAGTGAAATTTTGATTGTTTTTAGGCTTTTTTTGGTATAATGGCGGTGAAATTTGTTTAAGGACTATGAGATGATTTTGTATGGAGCATTAGGCGTATTGTTTGCTTTGAGTGTTTTAGTAGCAGTGCTTGATAAAAAAATATCTCACGGGATATTCTTTTTTATTGCTTTTATTATTTTGGCTATACCTTTTTTTGTAATAGGGGCTATTGCAGAATCGATGATGCTGTGGCTGCTTTAAAGGTGCTATAATGTCATTTTATCCTTTTTTCAGTCTTTTGGAGTATCATTTAAGCCTTTTTCGGTCTTTCAGAGTCTCATTTGAGCCTTTTTCAGTTTTTCAGGGTATCATCGAGCCTTTTTCAGCCTTTAAGCAAAATGGCATAGAATTTATGAATTTTTGCGTTCAAATACCAAAAAATTGAAGTTTGGGTTAAGCAAAACAGCGTAGGACTTTGTCATACTGACTTGTCTTGCCTTGTCATACCGAACACTCTTGTTGTCATACTGAGCTTTCGTAAGAAAGCGAAGTATCCACAAATTCAAAGCGTGTCTTAAATTCTTTGGATTTTTCGCTACGCTCAAAATGACAAAACCCTTGTCATACTGAGCCTTTGGCGAAGTATCCACGCAAAACGCACAGCGGGTTGCTGAGAACAAAAGCGTTGAGGCAATTCAAGGCTTTGAAAAGCCTTGAATTTTCTTGCAAATTCGCAGCAAGGTATCTGCGCACTTTGCTTTTTTACAGCGAGATATCTATGTGCTTTGCTTTTTTGCAGTAAGATACTTGTGCGTTTTGCCTTTTCGCAGCAAGGTATCTGTGCGCTTTGCTCTGCGATGAACCGCTTTTTATCCCCAAAAAATTTATCCCAGCCATTCACCCCGCACGCTTTTTGATAAGGGCGTTGAAAAAGGGCTTAAAGCCCTTTGATTAGAAATTATAAATGTAGCTTAGCACCACGCTGAAAGGGCGGTAGTGGTAAGTTTTGGTGTCTTTTACAATAGCTGGCGTTTGTGGCGGTATGAGCGGTGAAGTGCCATTGCTTGCTTTGAAAAGCTTTGATTTAGGGAAGTAAGTGCGTGCGCCAAGGTCGATTTCGTGGTTTTCTTTGACGCTCACTCGCAAGCCTAAATTCGCATTTGCGGCGAAATTCGTGTAGCTTCGCTTGCCGTTTGATACCTCATACTCTTTGCCATTTGCCGCCCAAGTAACGCCGCCAACGCCCACGCCAGCATAAACGCCCCAAGTTATGTCATCGTTTTTTGGAGTGAAATTGTAAAGCAAATCAGCCCCGATGAAATAATCAATAAAAGTTGTGTAGTAAGTCTTGCCCGTGCCTGTGAAAATGGAGCTAGCAGCTTGATTTGCCGCTGCTTGTTGTATGGCTGGGTCAGCAGTGGCTACTTGCCCCATAAGCATACCCATAAGCGAGTCGCTATACTCGACATTTACAAGCCTGCCGTGTCCTACGCCCACTTGTCCGTAAGCTCGCACGCCAAATTTACGCTGTGCGCCGAAAAACCACTTATAACCGCCCTTTACAGCAAGGCTTGGCATAAGATTGTCCGCCTTAATGTCGCCTGAAATGCTCGCAGGACCCATAGCATAATCAAGCGTTTGCTTGAATTTAACCTTGTTTGCTCCAAGCTCCACACCCACAAAGACTCCGTCTTTTTCCGCTCCAAAGGCACTTTGTGCCAAAACAACACTCGCTAAAACGCCAGCGAGCAAGGCTTTTTTTGATGAAACCATTGTTTCTCCCTTTTTTGAAAATAAAAGTGGCATTATAACACTAAAAAAGTAAAGTTGGGTAATAAATTTGCAAAATTGAGTGAATTTTAGTAGTCCGTTGTGCGTTTGGCAAGGTGAAAAATTTGTAAATTCCGTTTCAATGCTTTGTTTTCAGCAACCCGCTGTGTGTTTTGTGTGGATACTTCGCTTGCGCTTGGTATGGCAAAATTTAAGATATTTTCTTTTATTCAAAGTCAGTATGACAAAAAATAATTAAGTATGGCAAGACAAGTCAGTATAACAAAAATAAGTCGATATGACACAAACAACCCTTTTAATAAAGGAGTCGAATTTTATAAAAATTTGTTAAAGTTGAGTCTGCCTTGTCCGCGCAAGTCAAAGTTGCGAGATTTATAAGAGTTTGTGAATTTTTTATATATTATAAGGTTTATTGAACGAAGTGTTGTTAGAATTTGATTAAATTTACCTAAATTTTTGCCTAAAATCTGCTTTACACAGCACACAAAAATTCAAGCAAAGAGTTAGCTCACAAGACAGCAAACAAAATTCAAGCAAAAAGTTAGCCTACAAGGCTAGTTAGCCATACACCCTTTCGCCTTTGATAAAGTGCGCTTTTACCTCGCCTAAAAGTTCATCTTTTGCGTAAAGGCTGTTTTGTGGGGCTTTGCTTTTAGCGTTTTCATCAAAGAGTATGAAATTTGCTTCCTTGCCAACTTGTATCAAGCCCGAATTTAGCCCTAAAAACGCCGCTTGATGAGAGCTTGTAAATTCGCAAAGCTCTTCCCACGAAAAAACGCCTTTTTTTACCAAAAATGAGTAGCAAAGGCTGATATACTCGCAAATAGAATGCACTCCAAAGCTCGCTTCATCAAAGCTCACATCTTTGTGGGTGATGGACTTTGGGCTATGCAGTGAGCTTAAAAACTTGATTTTACCAGCTTTTAAGGCTTTTTGCAAAGCCAAAGCGTCAGTTTTAGAGCGAAGTGGTGGCATTAGCTTTGCAAAGGTGTTGAATTCACGGCATTCCTCATCGCTTTTTAGCAGGTGATGAATGCTCGTTTGGATTAAATCCGTCTCATCAAGTAAATTGAGCGATTTGTCAAGACTCAGGCACTCATAAAGCACACGCACGCCGTAAAATTCAGCGATTTGCTTGATTTTAGCCACTTCGCTGAATTCACTCACCGCGCTAATGCCGATAAGTCCTAGCTCAAAGCTAGTTTGGCTGTCGTTCATCACGCCGTTATCATCAAAGCCAGCCTCAAAGCAACGCACGAAAATCGTTTTGCCTTTCATCAGCGCATACTGCATACTTTGGCGCAACACGCTCGCCCTGTGCGAGCTTTCACACTCTAAGGCAAAAGCGCCCTTGTTGATGAGCGTGGAGAGATTTTTAAGCTTGCCCGCGCTATCGCACACGCGCACATTTGCGAAAACTTTGAGCTTTAAACCCTTTAAATGCTCCAAAAAAAGAGCAAAACTTTCCTCATCAAAGTCCATATTGTCTTTAAGCACCACAGCACAAACGCCGCTTTTTAGGCACTCTTCTTCTAAAAGCCTTAAATTTTCTATGCTAAAATGCTCGTTTTTAAGGCTCACATTTAAATCAATAAAAGATGGCAAAAGTGTCAAAGACTTTGCGTCAAAGACTTCATCTTTGTTTGCACCTTTTGGCGTTAAATTTGCCCCTATCTCGGCGATTAAGCCCTTTTCTACTCGCACATCAGCAGGTTTGTTTCCGTAAATTTTAGCGTTTTTGATGAGCATTTTCTTTCCTTTTTTTGGATTATATCATAAAAGATTTTAAATTTCACAAGGATTTATAAAATTTATCCTTAAAAATGAGTAAAAATTTAACTTTGATTTTGCAATCTCCAAATTTACACACCCAAAGAAAATTTTATAAATTTTTTCAAATTTTAAGCATAAAAGCAAAAAATAAAAGTTAAAATGAAAAGTGCAAAACAATTCAAACTCTAAGGAGACACTATGAACTACACCCAAGTTTTCGACCCGCTTGGCAATATCTGGCTGAGCGCGCTTGTGGCTTTTTTGCCGATTGCGTGCTTTTTACTTTGCTTGCTTGTCTTTAAGATGAGAGGCTATGTGGCGGGCTTTATCACCGTGATTGTGGCGACACTTGTGGCACTTTTTGCCTACGATATGCCCTTTTCACTTATAGGAGCGAGCTTTATCCACGGCTTCGCGCAAGGTATGTGGCCTATCGCGTGGATTATCATCGCGGCGATTTTCTTGTATAAACTCTCTGTGAAATCAGGCAGTTTTGAGATTATCAAAGAAAGCGTTATGAGTATCACGCCAGACCATAGAATTCAAGTCATCTTAATCGGCTTTTGCTTTGGCTCGTTTTTAGAAGGGGCTATCGGCTTTGGCGGACCTGTGGCGATAACAGCGGCGTTGCTTATGGGACTAGGGCTTAAACCACTCTATGCAGCGGGACTTTGTCTCATCGCAAATACCGCGCCTGTGGCTTTTGGAGCGGTTGGAATTCCTATCATCGCTATGTCAAACCTTGTGGGCGTTGAGCAGTATCAAGTTTCTGCTATGGTAGGGCGAATGCTCGTGCCTTTAAGCCTAACCGTGCCTTTTTTCATCGTCTTTTTGATGGACGGCGTTAAGGGCGTGAAAGAGACTTTTCCAGCGATTTTAGTAGCAGCTGTGAGCTTTACAGGCACTCAGTTTTTAAGCTCAAATTTTCTTGGCGCAGAGTTGCCAGACATCGCATCAGCGGTTGTTTCGCTCGCTTGCACCACAATCTTTTTGAAATTTTGGAAGGTTAAAAATGTATTTCGCCTTGATGATGTCAAGGACTTTACAAACCACTCCAAACTCTCGCTTGGCGTGGTGTTTAAAGCGTGGTTGCCTTTTATTTTGTTGATTGCTTGTATTGTCGTTTGGACGCAGGACTGGTTTAAGGCATTCTTTAAAAAAGGTTCTGTGTTTGACTACACGCAAGTAACAATGGTGTTTAAAAATATGGAATCAGCTATCCAAAACGCCGCTGGCAGCGCTGTCAATTTGGACTTGGCTTTCAATCTCATCGCCTTGCAAGGCGGAACGGCGATTTTGCTAGCAGCTGTGCTTACTATACTTTTCTTGCGCATTAAATTAAATGTCGTAGAAGAAGCACTTGGCGACACGCTTAAAGAAATGGCTATACCTTGTATCACTATCGGCTTGGTTGTGGCTTTTGCCTTTATCTCACGCAACAGCGGAATGAGCGAAACGCTAGGACGCGCATTTGCAGAGTCTGGCAATGCCTTTGCCTTTTTCAGCCCCATTGTCGGCTGGCTTGGCGTTTTCATCACAGGAAGCGATACTAGCTCAAACCTACTCTTTGGCACACTCCAACAAGTAAGCGCACAACAACTTGGCATTAAAGAAGCGTTGTTTTTAGCGGCAAACTCCGTAGGTGGCGTTGTCGGTAAGATGATAAGCCCGCAAAGTATCGCCATAGCGTGCGCTGCGGTGGGCTTGGTAGGACGAGAAAGCGAGCTGTTTAGATTTACGCTCAAATACTCCATAGGCTTTATTTTGATTATAGGCGTTTGGACGGCGATAATAGCACTTTTCTTAAACGGCATAATCCCCGACATAGTGCCTTTGGCGAAATGATTTACCCCGAATTTTTCGGGGTTTTGAGGTGAATTCACGGTGAGAGCGTGAAATTTATTATGGATTGCGAGAATTTGCTTATGGCAAATTCTCGCAATGACGAAATGTTTTTTAACGAAAGAGGACAAAGGCGCAGAATTTGAGATGAAGTTCGTGGGTTGCGTAGAAAAAAGCGAAATGAGCGCACTTATGCGTGCGTGATTTGAGCTTTTTTCAAGCTCCCGCGAAATTCGCTCAAAGACAAGCCGCCAAAAAGGAGAAAAAATGCAAAAAATTGTCTATTTTTACGCTACCTGTTTAGGCTCTGCTGCTATGCAAGAAATGGTGCTAAATGGCATAAAACTCTTGCGTAAGGAAGGCGTTGAGGTGATTTTCAAAAAAAACCAAACCTGTTGCGGACAACCGTCTTTTAACACGGGCTATTTCAACGAAAGCAAGGCTGTGGCTTTGTATAATGCTGAGCTTTTTGATGAGGATTATCCTATCATCGTGCCTAGCGGCTCGTGCGCGGGTATGATGAGCCACGATTATTTGGGGCTTTTTAAGGATGATAAAAACTACGAAAAGGTGGCAAAATTCAGCTCACGCGTCATAGAGCTTTCACAATACCTTGACAAAGTGCTTAATGTCAGCTACGAGGACAAGGGCGAGCCTGTCAAAGTTACTTGGCACAGCAACTGCCACGCTTTAAGAGTGCAAAAAAGCGTTGCGGCGAGCAAAAATTTACTCAAAAGGCTCAAAAATGTCGAGTTAGTGGAGCTTACGCACGAAGAAGAGTGCTGCGGCTTTGGCGGGACTTTTTCGGTAAAAGAGCCTGAAATTTCAAACGCTATGGCTGTGGAAAAGGTAAAAGACATACAAAACAGCGGAGCAAAATATGTCATCAGTGGCGATGGCGGCTGTTTGCTTAATATAAACGGCACTATGAGTAGAATGGGGCTTGATATAAAGGGCATTCACTTGTATGACTTTTTAATCAAACGCCTAGAAGGAGCGAGCTTATGAGTAACACACACAAAATGCCGCACGAAAAAATCGTGCATCAAAAACTCAATGACGAGCAATTGCGCCAGAATTTAACAAACGCGATGCACACCTTGCAAAAAAATCGCTTGAAAGTTATCGAGGATAAATTCAACGATTGGCAAGGCTTGCGCGACAAGGCAAAGCAGGCTAAAAACAACGCTTTGATGAGCCTAGATGAGCGTTTGTTGGAGTTTGAAAAAAACGCTACTAAAAACGGAATGCAGGTGCATTGGGCTGATAGCGACACCGATGCTTGCGAGATTATCTACCAGCTAATGCTTGAAAAAAATATCAGCAAGATACTCAAAGGCAAATCAATGGCTAGCGAGGAAGTGGGGCTTAATCACTACCTAGAAAGCAAGGGTTTGCAAGCCATTGAAACGGATTTAGGCGAGCTTATCATACAGCTTAACCACGAAGCGCCCGTGCATATAGTCGTGCCTGCTATCCACAAAAACCGCTATGAAATCGGCGAAATTTTCAAAGACAAATTAAACGCGCCCCTTGAAAGCGAGCCTGAAAAGCTCAACGCCATAGCAAGAGTGCATTTGCGAAATCAATTTGAAGGCTTGCAAATGGGTTTAAGTGGCGTGAATTTCGCCCTTTCAAAAGAAGGAGCGATTTGGCTTATCGAAAATGAGGGCAACGGCAGAATGTGCACCACAGCCCCAGACATACACATAGCCATTTGTGGCGTGGAAAAGGTGCTTGAAAGTTTCGAGGACGCGGCGACTATGGTGTGCTTGCTAACGCCAAGTGCCACAGGGCAGTTTATCCCAACCTACAACAATATCATCACAGGACCGCGCAAAGACGAGCTTGATGGACCAAAAGAAGTGCATATCGTGCTTTTAAATCACCACAGAAGCGATATGTTGCAAAGCGCAAACTACTACGAAGCCTTGCGTTGCATAAGGTGCGGGGCGTGTATGAATTTTTGCCCTGTGTATGACAAAATCGGCGGACACGCCTACCAGACGATATACCCAGGTCCCATCGGCGAAGTGGTAAGCCCAAATCTCTTTGGCATAGATGAAACCAGCGACATTTTGAGCTTTTGCTCGCTTTGTGGGCGTTGCAGTGAGGTTTGTCCTGTGGAAATCCCGCTAGCTGATTTAATCCGCATTTTAAGAAGCAACAAAATCGGACAAGGCAAGGATTTGCCACTTGGCAAAAACAAGGTGCAACACAGCTTTGCCGAAAGCTTTATCTTTAAACGCTTTGAGGGCATAGCGACAAATGGGGGCTTGTGGCGGTTTGCGCTTTCAAAGGCGCATTATTTCAACGGCATTTTGCACGGCATTAAAGGCGCTTTGCCTGTGGTGAAAAAATGGAGTGCTTACAAGGATTTGCCGCAAATCAAGCACAATCTTTACGATGAAGTGCAAAAAATTCAAGGGGTGCGCTATGAGTGAAAACAGAGTTGAAATTTCAAAGCGAAGCAAAGAGGCGATTTTGGCGGGGCTTAAAAAGGGCTACAAGGACACTGAATTCAAACGAGTGCCAAGTGCTGACCCAGCGGTGCATATAAAAAGTAGCGGCGAAATGCTGAGTGAAATGAAGCAAAAAATGACGGACAACAAATTCATCGTTGAGGAAAGCGACAAGGCACATTTGGAGGCTAAAATCAACGAGATTGTGGCAGGCTATGGCTATGAAAAGCTGATTTATCCGTCAAATTTAGGGCTTGATTTAAGCAAAATCAACGCCAGCGAAAAAGTTTGTTTTGACAAAGAAGTCGAAAGTTTGCGAAAAGAAGTCTTTCACAGCGAATTTTCTATCATCAACGCAAGCTGTGGCGTAAGCTCGCACGGCGTAGTGTGTGTCATCAGCAGCAAAGAACAGCCTAGAATGCTATCCCTTGCGCCCACGCTTTGTATCATTTTGCTGAAAAAAGAGCAAATCGTGCGCAGTATGAGCGAAGCCTTTGCACTTGTGAAAAAAGAGTGCGACAAGGCTAAATCAAGTAATGCGTTAAATTCTAACAAAACTTTGCCAAACAACATTTTGTTTATCGCAGGACCATCGCGCACAGCCGACATTGAGCTTATCACCGTTTTTGGGGTGCACGGCTCGCAAAAAGTGCATTTGGTGCTGTATTAGTTTCGCAAGAACTGAATTTAAGGGCTTTTTATCCGTGTGCCGTTGGTAGCGGATAAAGCCCTTAAAGCTTGCATTTGCTTAAATTTACCTTACAAGCTCGTGTTTTTGCAAGGGCAAAAGTAAATCGCCTTGTTTGGCAAGGGTGCTGCTTGCGTGTTCATGTCATACAAAGCGTTAATAAAAGGCTCTTGCAAGCACTCTTTTTGGCTAGCAAATTTAAAGATTTCGCCATCTTTTATCATCAAAATTTTATCAGCGATGAAGCATTGCTCTGGAAAATGCGAGCTTAAAATGATGGTTTTGTCCTTAAAACTAGTGATGAGTTCGAGCAGTTTAAAGCTGTATGAAATGTCAAGCGCGCTTACAGGCTCATCTAAAATGATGATTTCGTTGTCGCTGATGAGCGCGCGGGCGATGAGTCCTAGCTGTTTTTCGCCGCCTGAAAGCGAGTAGAAAAGGCGATTTGCTAAATGCGCTATGTCAAAGCTCTCTAAAATAGCCCTTGCTTCATCTTTTTGCGCCTTTGAGTAGCTAAAAAGGCTTGATTTGGCGAATTTTCCCATTAAAACCACTTCAAGCAAGGTGAAAGGAAAGATTATGTGGCTATTTTGTGGCACATAGCTCATCATTTGAGCGCGTTTTTTCTCGCAAAGTGTTGAATTTTCAACGCCCTTTACCTTGCAAGAACCAGCATAGTCTAAATTTCCTAGTATAGTCCGCAAGAGCGTGCTTTTGCCTGAGCCGTTTTTCCCTAAAAGGCAAAGAATTTGATTTTTGTCAAGGCTAAAATTGATATTGTTTAGCAAAATTTTGCCATTTATGCGAACGGTTAAATTGTTTAGCTCAATCATATTTTTTCCTTGATACAAGCAGCACCACAGAAAAGACGATGACGCCAAACACACTTGTGATAATGCCTATGGGGATTTCGCTCATTGCGGCGTTTCGCGCTATGGTGTCGCAAAAGAGCAAAAAAAGCCCGCCAAGCAAAACAGAGCCTACAAGCATAAAGCGATGATTTGCTCCGAGCAAAAAGCGCGAGATATGTGGCATCACAAGCCCTATCCAGCCTATCATTCCAGCTAATGCCACGCTTGAACTCGCCAGCAAGGTAGCAAAGATAATGAAAAGAATTCGCATTTTTTTCACACTTATGCCAAGCGATTTTGCGCTTTCTTCATCTAAATTTAAAATGTCAATTTGCCTTGAAAGCAGCACCGAAAGCACAAAAATCACCACAAAAACCACAGCCACAAAGAGCAAAGGCAGCTTTTGTATGTAAGCAAGCGAACCCATAAGCCAGAAAACAATGTTTGGCAGGGTGTTGTAAGGGTCGGCAAGGATTTTAAGCGCACTCACACCAGCACTGAAAAAGGACGAGCAGATGATACCGCCTAAAATCAGCATTAAAATCGTTTTGTTTTTATCAAAAGCAAAGGACAAAAAGAGCGCAAAGCCCATAGCCACAAGCCCAAAGATAAAGCAAAAAAGCTCAATGCCAAGCAGATTGAAGCCAAGCACCATAGCCAAAACCGCGCCAAAACTCGCCCCGCTTAACACGCCCAAAATGCCCGGACTCACCAAAGGATTGCCGATAACCCCTTGATACAGCGCACCGCTAAGGCTCAATGCTCCGCCGATGATGAGCGCAGCGATGATTCGTGGGATTCTTGTGTGATGAAGCACAAAACTTTCATTAGAATTATCAGGCGAAAAAAGCAGCTCAAAGCCCTTTGCCACAGAGAATTTAACAGCACCAAGGTGCATAGCCACAAGGCAAAGAGCGAGCAAAAGCAAGGCGGTAAAAACTAAAAAATAAATTTTATGCGCATTGTTTTTTATCATCTTTTTGCCTTGTTTGGCGAGAAATTTTTTAAATTTAAAAAGGCGTAAATTTTTACAAAAATGCTTGAATTTTTAAATGAATTTTGCAAATTTTTACCGCTTTTTATCATTTTAAGCGTGGTGTTTAAAGGGCTTTTAAGATTTAGCGCAAATTTAACAGCATTTAAATTCATCGCTTTGATAAAATGTGAATTTTCACGCAAAATTTGCATTATTTGCCCTCTAATCTTTCATAATCCTCATCGCTAATGGGGCGCAAAAATTCAGCGAAAAATTCCTTTGCGATTGCTCTCGTCTCATCATCACTCAAAAGCTCGGGGTGTAGCTTTGAAAACGCCCACGGATAGCCTACAATCCGCATAACCGTTGGCGGACGGGTGAGCCAGTTGCTTGGGCTACTTGGCGCGTAGTAAATCTTTTTATCCTTTATGGCTTGAACCCTTTGCCACTGCTCATTTGGCGCGCTTGTTAGCTCTTTGTAAAGCGCGATTTCACGCACAAAAATCGCCTCAGGGTTTAGCGCGATGATTTGCTCGTAATTTAAGGGCAAAATGTTTTTGGAAGTGGTGATTTGCTCGCATTTTACGACATTTTCTCCGCCGATAAGCGTGGCTAAATCGTCCGCCTCATCAGCCTTTACGCACTCACTTTGCAAGCCCTCAACGCCCAAAGCAAAGTAAATTTTAGGCTTTTTTTGCACCTTTTTACGTAAATCATCTAAAAGGCTTTGCGTTTTGTGATGAAAGCGCAAAAGCCTGTCCGCTCGCTCTTTGACACCTAAATTTTCCCCATAAAGCCTAATGTTGTTTTCAAGCAAAGCAAAGTCAAAATCCGCGCCCAAAACCTTGATACCAACCCTTTCATAAGGCTCGCTCAAAGCCTTATCCACAGACTTGTCAAAGATGATAATATCTGGCTTTAAAGCCACGATAGCCTCGTAATTTATCCTATCGCGCACGCCAAGCACGGGCAAGTTCGCCACATTTTCGGGCAAAAACTCTATGTCCTCAGGGTAAGGCTTGTAGTTAAGCCCTATCATACCTTGCGGATACAAAATTTCAAGTAGTGCTGTAAGTGGCGGCACGGTGGCAAAGACTTTTATGATGGGCTTTTGCGCTGAATTTTGATTTGAATTTAGCTCTAAATTTAGCATTTCTTGCGAATTTGTGCTTGAATTTACATTTGAATTCGTGTTTGAATTTAAATTTATATTTGAATTTGCACTCAAATTTGAATTTGTGTTTGAATTTGAATTTATGCTTGAATTTGAATTTAAATTTGCATTTGTGCTTGAATGTTCGTTGCACTCGGCGTTTTGAGCCGATTTATCCGCACCACAATCAACCGAATTTAACCTCATCTCATTTTGCTTTAAATTTAAACTTGCGCTTGAATTTATTTCATTTTTTTCAGCCTTTTGACTCTCACAAGCACTAAAATTCAGCAAAATCGCAAAAGCAAAGATAAAAAGAAAGACAAAAAGAAAGGATTTTTTCATCGTTTTCCTTAAAAAGCTAAATTTATTTAAAAACAGCATAATTATAACAAAACTTGTCAAATTTTGCATAAAATTCACTAAATTTTTTAGGATTTTTGCCTTGCGTGGTTTTTATAACGCAAATTTGTGCCATAAAACACAGAAATAAGCGCATTTTACCCTTGCAAGTAAAAAGCATAAACAAATTTTTGCAAAATTTGCTCGCAATGACGGCGCAACTTTGTCATTTTGAGTGAGTGAAACGAGCGAAAAATCCAAAGTTTTAAGACACACTTCAAATTTAAGGTAAAAAATTTACGCTTTAAAGGTGCAAATTCGCACTTTAATTTATGGATACTTCGCTATCGCTCAGTATGACACAAAGAGTGTTCGGTATGGCAAGACAAGTCAGTATGACAAGGGTTTTGTCATTGCGAGAATTTGCAAAGCGCAAGCGTGTAAATTCGTGGCAATCCAAAGGTAAATTTGCGTTAAATTTGTGGATTGCCACGCTCGCCTTGCTCGCTCGCAATGACGGCGAAACTTTGTCATTTTGAGCGTAGCGACCCAACGGGTTGCAAGGCGTAGCCGCAGCAAAAAAAATCCACTTACAAAGACGGCACATCATTGTCATATTGAGCCTTTGTAAAAGGCGAAGTATCCACACTTTTAAAGCGCAACTTTGCACTTTGAATTTGTGGATACTTCGCCAAAGGCTCAGTATGACGAAATTGATAAGTATGACAAGCGGCATTTTTAAAAAAGCCTTTGGAATTTGAAAATTTTTTAAATTATTTTAAAAATTTGAAATTTTTGGAATTTTTTAAATTTGACTTGAATTTTTTAAAAACTCTCCGTTTTAAACACTTATGCGCTGTGCTGTGTCTTGCTGAATTCACTGCACTTTGCCACACACTACTGCGCTCCAAAAGCACGCTTTGCTATGCAACACCGCACGCTAAATTTTCGCCCCAAGCGCAAGCATCACTCTCAAAGGCATTGCGTTAAAATTCTTTGTTTAAGAAAAATAATCCAAACACACACTCAAAGAAATTGCCTTACAATCCCTTGTCAAAGTGCCTTTTAAGTAAAAACAATCCAAATTTACAACGCTTGCTTTCAAAGGTTTGTCCTTACTGCGCTTCTTTGAACGCGCCTAAATTTAGGATTTTTTGCATTCTTTTTGCGATGAGTTCTTTTGTATCTACTTTTTCAAGCTCTTCAAGGGCGCTGCTGACATAGCTCGCCACGCTTGCGTAAGCTCCCTCTTTGTCGCGGTGTGCGCCGTTTATAGGCTCATTTATCACCTCATCGATAAGCCCTTGGCTTTTTAAGTCATCAGCCGTGATTTTAAGTGCTTTTGCGGCTTGTTCGCTTTTGGCTGGGTCGTTCCAAAGTATCGCCGCACAGCCCTCAGGCGAGATGACAGAAAAGACTGAATTTTTCATCATAGCAAGTTTATCGGCTACACCGATAGCCAAAGCCCCGCCAGAGCCGCCCTCGCCGATAACCACAGCGATAGTGGGTGTTTTGAGTGCGGAAAGTTCGTATAAATTTGTGGCGATAGCCTCGCTTTGTCCGCGCTCCTCAGCCCCTATGCCCGGGTAAGCACCCGGAGTGTCGATGAGAAAAAGCACGGGGATTTCAAACTTTTCGGCAAGTTTAGCCACGCGCAAAGCCTTGCGGTAGCCCTCAGGGTGTGGCATACCAAAATTTCGTGCGATTTTGTCCTTTGTGCCACGCCCCTTTTGCTCGCCGATGACGATGAGCTTTTTGCCGCCCAAATACCCCGCAAAGCACACAATGCTCGCATCATCTTTAAAGGTGCGGTCGCCGTGAATTTCATAACAATCGCTCAAAATGCCCTGTATATAGTCCATAGCGTAGGGGCGGTCGGGGTGTCTGGCAAGCTGCAAACGCTCGTAATCGCTTAAATTTGAATACACCTTTTTGGTTTCTTTGGCGAGATTTTTTTTCAAAATCGCCACAGCGTCCTTGTCGCCTTTGATTTGGGCGTTGATGATGTCCTCATCGATTTGCTCTATGCCCTTTTCAAAACTCAGATACGAAGCCATTGCTACACTTTTTTAAAGATAATCGAGCCGTTCGTGCCGCCAAAACCAAAGCTGTTGCTCATCACCACGCTTAAATCTGCCTTGCGTGAGTGGTTTGCGACATAGTCTAAATCGCACTCTTCGTCTTTTACAAGCTGGTTGATAGTCGGTGGCACAATGCTATCACGCATTGCCATTAGGCAAATCACCGCTTCTATCGCGCCTGCGCCGCCTAAACAATGCCCGATTTGCCCCTTTGTCGAGCTTACCAAAGGCACAGAGCTACCAAAAAGCTCTTTTATAGCGGCGGTTTCGTTCTTGTCGTTTGCGGGCGTGGAAGTGCCGTGTGCGTTTATGTAGTCTATCTTTGCATTGCCAGCCATTTGCCACGCTTTTTTCATCGCGTGAAGCGGTCCGTCAAGGGTTGGCGAAGTGATATGATGCGCATCAGCACTTTCGCCAAACCCTATAAGCTCGGCGTATATCTTAGCACCGCGTTTTACCGCATCATCATAGCTTTCAAGCACGAGTGCGCCTGCACCCTCGCCCATCACAAAGCCGTCTCGCTCCTTGTCAAAGGGGCGTGAAGCGTGCTGTGGGTCGTCATTGCGCGTAGAAAGGGCTTTCATTGCCGCAAAACCGCCTATGCCAACGGGGCAAATCGTTGATTCTGCGCCCACGACAAGCATTTTTTGAGCAGAATTAAGCACTATGCTCTTGTAAGCCTCGCCCACAGCGTGCGTGCCAGCCGCACAAGCCGTTACGCAAGCTAAATTTGGTCCTTTAAGCCCAAATTCTATGGAAATCACGCCGCCGAGCATATTTACAAGGGCTGATGGTGTGAAAAAGGGGCTTACCTTGCGCGGTCCCTTGTCAAAGCACGCGATGGAGTTTTTTTCTATGTTTGGCAAACCGCCTATGCCAGCGGCTGAAATCACTCCAAACTCGTCTTTGTCGGTATCTGCGCTTAAATTCGCGTCCGTCATCGCCTCTTTTGCGGCTTTTATGCCAAGCTGAATGAAACGGTCGATTTTCTTTACCTCTTTGGCATCAACCACGCTCAAAGGGTCAAAGCCCTTAACCTCAGCGGCGATTTGCACGGGAAAATCGCTTGTGTCAAAGAGCGTGATTTTATCAACCCCGCATTTGCCATCACAAATCGCCTTAAATGAGCTTTCCTTGTCGAGTCCTAGGGCATTTATCATTCCAATGCCCGTAACTACCACTCTTTTCAAAGTAAAGTCCTTTTCAAAGAGCTATTTTTTGGGAAGATTATCTATGTATTTTACGACATCTTCGATTTTGATGAGCTTTTCAGCGTCTGTATCGGGGATTTCGATGTCAAATTTCTCCTCCAAAGCCATTATAAGCTCGACTACATCAAGTGAGTCAGCACCTAAATCCTCGATGATTTTGGACTCCATTTTAACAGAATCCGCCTCAACGCTCAACTGCTCGACAACAACTGCCTTTACATCATCAAAAGTTGCCATTTTTTCTCCTTCGATATTTTTATCAAATCGCATTTTACTATAAAAAATTTAAATTTTGGTTTATAAATTTAAAAAAAGCAAAAATTCCTTATATTTTTTGCATTTTTGGGGTTACTTTTCTTATGATATAATGCGAAATTTAAATTTAAAGGATAAATGCCGATGAAAAAAGCCCTTTTTGCCGTTATCATTTTGGATTTGCTGGCTTTGAGCTATGGTATCAGCACTTTAAGCATAAGCGCGTATGAAGCGCAAATTTACTTTGACGAGCGCAGTTTGACGGCGCATTTAGCGCATTTTGGCACGCAAATTCTAGGGCAAAACGACTATGGCTTGCGCGCTCCCTTTGTGCTTTTGCACTTTTTAAGCTCTATTTTGCTTTATCTTTACGCGCTTAAAATCACCAAAACCCCCAAAGACGCGCTTTTTTCGCTCATCTTGTTTTTGCTCTTGCCCGGCACTGTGGCAAGTGCGCTGTGTGTCAATGTCGCTTCCATCGTCATTTGCCTGAGTCTTTTGATTTTGTGCGCCTACGAATACGGCTTTACAAAGAGTTTTTACGCCTTGTTGCTCGCGGCTTTGTTTGTGGATAAATCCTTTGGGATTTTGTTTTTATCGCTCTTTTTTTTCGCCCTTTACCGCAAAAACACGCCCTTGCTTTTTTTCGCCCTTGCGCTTTTTGCGGGCTGTGTGGGGCTTTATGAATTTGACTTTTCGGGCAAGCCAAAGGGGTATTTTTTAGACACTTTGGGCGTGTTTGCGGCGGCGTTTTCGCCCTTTGTTTTTGTGTATTATTTTTATGTGATTTACCGCCTTGCTTTTAAGCCGCAAAAGCCTATGCTGTGGTTTATTATGAGCACTAGCTTTTTGTTTTGCCTTATCTTTTCTTTGCGGCAAAGGCTTTATTTGGAGGAATTTTTGCCCTTTTGTGTTATCAGCACGCCCCTACTCATCAGCACTTTGATGAGTTCGTATCGAATCCGCCTGCCAAATTTGCGCTTAAAATACAACATTTTCATCGAATGCTCGCTGATTTTTCTAGCACTTTGCTATGTCGCTATCATTTTTAACACCTTTTTATACGCCTTTACAAGCAAGCCGCAGCAACACTTTGCTTACAATTACCATATCGCCAAAGAACTCGCCACAAAGCTCAAAAAACGCGGCATAAACAAAGTAAAAACCGACAAAGAAATGCAGTTGCGCCTTAAATTTTACGGCATTGATGAGGGCAAAAGCTTTGCACTTGAAAGGGTAAGCAAGCGAAAATGGGCGGATTTTACCATAAATTTAGGCAAAAATGATGAATTTTACGGGCTCAAAAGGTTGCAATGAAAGGCGCTTTTTCCTTGCTTGAACTTGCCTTTGTTATCGTCATTTTGAGCGTTGTTTTGGGTGTGGCGAAATTTTATTTTGTGGCGGACAAAAACCTAGCCCTTGCCGCAAAGCAAATCCAAAACGACTTAGCCTACACGCGAAATTTAGCCCTAATGCAAGCTGCGTTTCGCGCCTTTGATACAGGCGTAGCCAAAGATGAGTGGTTTAAGGCGCGCTGGCAGGTGTATTTTATCCGCTCTAAAAGCGCGACAAACAACGAGCAAACTTATACGATTTTTTCGGATAAAAACGGCGATGGCAACGCAAATTTAGGCAAAAATGAGCTGAATTTAGACAGAGAAATCGCTGTGGATATTTTAAACGCTAAAAAGCTGATGAATTCAGGGCAAAGCGGGGTTATCAGCAAGGACGATGAGCGAGCAAACGCGCGTTTTAACATAGAGAAAAAATTTGGCGTTAAAGTAGTGGAATTTAAAGGTGCGTGCGCTGGTGCTACACGCGTTATTTTTGACGAGTTTGGCAGGCTTTACTCGCCCCTAAAAAACGCAAATGCGCCTTATGAAAAGCTGCTTTTTCACAAAAACGCCCCTTGTATCATAAGGCTCAAAAACGCCCAAGAACAAAGCATTTGCATAGTGCTTGATACTTTAAGCGGCTATGCTTTTGTGCCAAAAACCCAAAACGCAAACTCGCAAAGGCTTGAATTTAACGGGCAAAGCGTGGAATGCGGAGAGATTTAGCTTGCGTAAAAGCGAATTTGCCCTTTTTGTTAGCAAAGCAAATTTCTAGTTAAAAAGCTGTTTTATGATGGAATTTTTTAGAAATTTCAAGGCTTTAAAAGCTTTAAAATTTAGGCATTTTTTAAACTTAAAAGCGTGGGTTAAATCAGGTTAATTTTTGTTTTATCATAAAACAAATTGATTTTTTAGGATTTTGAGTGTGGCGTGGTGTCATTGCGAGCAAGGCTAACGCCTTGCGTGGCAATCTATATAAATTTAGGGTGTTTTTGGATGGGTAAAAATTTTGTCATTTTGAGCCGTAGGCGAAGAAACTCTAAATCTTGTCATTTTGAGCAGAGCGAAAAATCCATAGAATTTAAGATACGCTTTGAATTTATGGATACTTCGCTGCGCTCAGTATGACAGAATTTAGGGCTTTGCTTGAATTTTTGTGGCAAAGTTTGCTTTTTTTGATTATGGCTTGCCACGCCTTTTTTGTGAATATAACTTCACAACGATGATATATCACGCAATTTTTTTTAAAATCTGCTCGCAAAAAGACACAAAGCGCAATCAGCCCTTAACAAGCCTAAATTCAAAGTCCATAAATTTACCCCAAAGCCTCTTTTGCCAGCTCTTTTTTGGCGTTTGAGAGCATTAGTTTTATGCGGTTTTCTTGATTTACCTTTGTTGCGCCCGGGTCGTAGTCTATCGAAACTATGTTGCTTTGCGGGTTGCGTTCTTTGATGACTTTCATCATACCGCGCCCGACAATGTGGTTTGGCAAGCACCCAAAAGGCTGAGTGCAGACTATGTTGCCCACGCCTTGTGAGATGAGTTCGAGCATTTCAGCCGTGAGTAGCCAGCCCTCGCCCATATTCATCGCCTCGCTCACATAGCCTTTGGCAAGGCTTTTGGTGTGGTTAAAGGCTGTTGGGGCGCGGAAAACGCCGTGTTTTTTGATGGCTTTTATCATATCTTTTTGTTTGTTGAGAAAATACCAATACACCAGCTTGTAGATGAGCTTTGTGCTGAATTTGCCCCCGTAAAGCTTGCCCTCGATGAGCGTGTCGTTGATGCAATAAAGCGCAAAGTCCAAAAAGCCCGGGATTACCACCTCGCAACCCTCATCAAGCAAGAAATCTTCAAGGTTGTTGTTGCCAAGTGGAGAGAATTTAATGTAAATTTCGCCCACTACGCCTACTTTTACCTTTTTTTCGTGCTTCATAGGAATGCTCGCAAAGTCCTTTAAAATCGCCTTTGTGTCGCGTTTTAAAGCCTTGTATTCACGCAAGCCCTCATTTGTGGCTGGGTCGCAAATGCGCTCTACCCAGCGGCTGAGCATTTTGTCCGTGTCGCCTTTGTTAAGCTCATAAGGCTTGCATTGATTTGAAATGCACATCAGCAAGTCCCCATAAATCACGGCTGAGAGCAGATTTTTAAGCATTTCTTTGCTCACTTCAAAGCCAGAGTCCGCCTCCAAACCGCTAAAATTCAGCGATATAACAGGCACAAAGCCAAAGCCAGCCTTGACAAGCGCCTTTCGCAAAAGGTGTATGTAGTTGCTCGCGCGACACCCCCCGCCCGTTTGCGTGATAAGCAGGGCAACCTTATGCAAGTCCCACTCGCCGCTTTTTAGCGCGTCTATCATCTGCCCGATGACGAGCAAAGCGGGGTAGCAAGTGTCATTATGCACATTTTTCACGCCCTCATCGACTACGCCCTTGCCGTGGTTTTTCAAAAGCTCAGCCTTGTAGCCGTGATTTTGTAGGATTTTCACTAAAAAACGAAAGTGGATAGGAAGCATTGTCGGCACTAAAATCGTGTGCGTGGCTTTCATCGCCTTAGTAAATGGGGCTTTGATAAGCTCACGGCTGCTTTGTGCTTGTGGAAAAATTTGGTATTGAGAATTTGCGCAAATTTCTTTTTTGTCGCTCCAAATCTTGGCTTTGTCGTTATTTGGCGCAAGTGCTACATTTTTAAACGCCTTTATAGCGTTTTTGGGAGCTTGTGCCTTGTCCTCGATAGCCCGTAAAATCGTGGGCGCATTTTCTTTGATAGCCTGCAAGGGACTTGGCAAAGCCTCCCACACCTCGCTAGGACCTGCGAAAAGGTTGTCTTGCTTGATTTTTTGTGTCATTTTTTTCCTTTTTTAGTGGCTTGGCTGAATTTTGCCTTGTCAAAATCGATTTTAAGCTCGCTCACACCAGCTTCAACGCTGTTTTTTTGAGCCAGCCTTTCCTCCATCGCCGCTAAAAGCGAGCGAATGCGAATCTTTACCGCGCCTAAATTTGAAATCTCATCGATTTTAAGCTGAGTGTAAAATCGCCCCTTATGCTCCAAAATCGCACGCACCTCATCTGTGGTGATGGAGTCTATGCCACACCCAAAGCTTACAAGCTGCACCAGCTCGATATTTTCGCACGCACACACTAGCTCAGCTGCGTTGTATAGGCGTGAGTGGTAGCTCCATTGATTTAAAATCTGCAAATTTTCAGCCTTTGCTAAGTGTGCGATGCTGTCCTCGCTCAGCACAACCAAGCCCAAAGAGTTGATGAGCTTGTCTATGCCGTGATTTATCTCAGGGTCTATGTGATAAGGACGCCCGCAAAGCACGATGGCTTTGAGCTTTTGCGCCTTAACCTGCGCTAAAATCGTCTCGCCTTGCGCCTTTATGTCATCTAGCCATTCCTCGCGAAAGGCGTAAGCTATGTCAAGTGCCTTGTGAAAGGCTTTTTTGGAGATTTTGCCTTCGTTTTTAAAGAGCGTTTTGGCTTGTTTTAAAAGCTTTAATTTTGGCTTTTTATCAACCTTTTGAGCTGAATTTGAGCTGAAATTTAGGGCTGAATTTGCTTTTGAATTTGTGTTTGTTGGACTTAAATTCAAGTTTTTGTCTGAATTTGCCTTTGAATTTGGTGTTAAATTCAAACGCAAAGTATCTTTTGCATTTTGTGCTGAATTTAAGGCTGAATTTGCCTTAAAATTCACGCTTTTTTTAAGTGTCCTTGCGTTTTTAACCCCAAAAATCACACTTGTCGCGCTCAGTGCCTTTCTAAACGCTGATTTGGGCGCAAGCGGCAGTTCTTTGGTGAAAAAAGGCGTGGCTTTTTTGTAAAAATCACTCTTTTGATGAAGCCCAAAATAAGGATACAAAAAGCGAACAGAGCGGAGTTTATCGACATTTTTGCTTAAAAGCTCTGGGTAGTAGGCGACTACGGGGCAGTTGTAGTTGCGAGTGCTGGTGTCTTCGTGCTTTGTGCTACTTTCAAAGCCGTTGCTGTGGCAAGGATAAAAAATCGTCCCCACGCCCCTTTCAAGCAAGTCCTCGATATGCCCGTGCATTAGCTTTGCGGGGTAGCACACCGTGTCGCTTGGTATGGAGTATTGCCCTTTGGCGTAGGTTTTGCGCGTGCTGATAGTGGAAACTTCGACTTCATAATCAAGTGCTGTAAAGAGAGAGTGCCAAAAAGGCAGGTTCTCATACATATTTAGCCCTAGCGGAATGCCGATTTTACCGCGTGGTTTAGCGGGTTTGTTGTAAATTTTGTAGTTTATCAAATCTTTAAGCCTTTGCAGCTTATAATCATACATATTAGGCAATGCGGCTTGTTTTTTCACGCCAAGTGGCTTTTCGCAGCGGTTGCCCGAGATAAATTTGCGTGAAGTGCCATCGCCGCTGAATTTGTTTATGGTTAGGTTGCAGTTGTTGCCGCAAATTTTGCAGTTTGTCGCCATCGCACTGTGAGAAAAATTCGCCAGCTCGCCCGCTGAAATGATACTCGAACGCTCTAAATTTAGGCTTTTTGCGTATAAAGCCGCTCCAAATGCGCCCATAAGCCCGCTGATTTTGGGGCGAATGACATTGCGAGCGATTTCTTTTTCAAAGCTACGCAAAACGGCGTTGTTTAAGAAAGTCCCGCCTTGCACCACTATCTCACGCCCCAAATCATCGGCATCTTTGGCGCGAATCACCTTGTAAATCGCGTTTTTAACGACACTCATCGATAGCCCAGCGCTTATGTCCTCGATATTTGCGCCCTCTTTTTGCGCTTCTTTAACAGAGCTGTTCATAAAAACGGTGCAACGCGAACCAAGCTCCACAGGGCTTTTGGAGTTAAGCCCTAGCTTGCTGAATTCAGCCACTTCGTAACCCATAGAGCGCGCAAAGGTTTCGATAAAGCTGCCACAGCCACTCGAACACGCTTCATTAAGCATAATGGAGTCTATGTTGTTTTGGCGGATAAAAAAGCATTTAATGTCCTGTCCGCCTATGTCGATGATGAAATCCACGCGCGGATTAAAGTGTTGAGCGGCTTTTAAGTGAGCCATAGTCTCCACAAGCCCCGCATCTAGGCAAAATCCAGCCTTGATAAGCTCTTCGCCATACCCCGTAACCGCACTTCCTTTAATGATGATTTGCTCACTAAATTCAGCATAAATGCGCGCCAGCTGCTCTTTGATGACACTTGCGGGGTTGCCTTGATTTGAGTTGTAAAACTGATACAAAATGCGGTTTTTATCATCGAGCAAAACAAGCTTTGTCGTGGTGCTGCCGCAATCAATGCCAAGATAAGCGGCGATTTTTTCGCCCCCATTTTGCTTAAATGCGGTTTTAATGTCTATTTCATCGACACTTGCGCTTTCGTGGCGTGCTAAAAAGTCCTTAAAATCGCTCTCATCTTTAAAAAGTGGCTCCAAGTATTTGTTGCGAGAGCTTGTATTTTTGGACTCTTCAAGCTTTTGCAGTAAATTTTTGCACGAAAAACTTTTGTTTGAATTTCTAGCGCACCTTGCCACGCCTATGGCGACTGAGTATTGCGCATACTCAGGGAAAACCGCACGAAAGGGCTTTTCATCGGTTGAATTTGCGCTCAAAGTCTCTTTAAATCGCTCTTGCAAGCCCTTGTAAAAAAAGAGCGGTCCGCCCAAAAACATCACCTTGCCCGCGATTTTGCGCCCTTGTGCCAGCCCGCTTATGGTTTGATCCACAACCGCTTGAAAGATACTTGCGGCTATGTCTTCTTTGTTTGTGCCTTGATTTAAGAGTGGTTGCACATCGGTTTTAGCAAAAACGCCGCAACGACTTGCCACAGGGTAGAGTTTTTTGTGGCGAAGTGAGAGTTCATCGAATTCTTGTGCGCTTATGGCGAGCAAGGTTACCATTTGGTCGATAAATGCGCCCGTGCCACCCGCACAAGAGCCGTTCATTCGCTCCTCTGTGCCGCCGCTTAAAAATAAAATTTTCGCATCTTCGCCGCCAAGCTCGATGACAGCGTCCGTGTCTGGCTCTAAAAATTTAACCGCTTCTGCTGTGGCGAAAACTTCTTGCACGAAATCAATCCCCACAGCCTTGCAAATGCCAAAGCCCGCCGAACCGCTCAACGCTACTTTAAATTCACGCTCGCCGATAATGCCTTGCAAATCCTGCACCAGCTCAGCCGCCTTTTCGCGCACCTTTGCGTAATGGCGTTCATACCTTTTATAAATCAACTCATCGCCGTCTAAAAGTGCTATTTTAGCGGTTGTTGAGCCTATATCAATGCCAAGTGTTAGCGGTTTTTGCGCACTTTGATTCATACACTTCCTTAAAATTTTTAAATAAAAGAGAAAAATTATACCCTAAAAAATCTAATTTTTTGTTATTTTTGCTAAATTTTATGCGCTTATTGCGCTCAAAGGGCTTTATAATGGCACTTTTAGGCAAATAAGGCAAAAGCCTTATTTGCTGGTGTGTTTGATTAAATTCTCAGTAACCAAAGCTATTTCAAGCTCTTCATCTGTCGGCACGACAAGGATTTTGTGCTTTGAATTTGGCGTGCTTATGGTGGCAATATCCCCACAAGTGCTATTGTTTGCGCTTTCATCAAGCTCAAAGCCAAGATGAGCGAGCCTTTCGCACACGAGTTTTCGCAGCTGGGCTGAATTTTCGCCCACACCTGCTGTAAAAATCAGTGCGTCCGTGCTATTAAGCACCGCAAAATACGCCCCTATGTATTTCACCAAACGATAAACATACATATTTAGGGCTAGCTCGGCTTTTTTGTCCTTTTTTTCTATGTGTGTCATTACATCGCGCAGGTCATTATGCCCGCAAATGCCTAAAAATCCGCTCTTTTTGTTCATCATCACATCAAGTTCTTCTGTGGTAAGATGAGCTATGCGCACCAAATGCGAGATGATGGCAGGGTCTATGTCCCCGCACCTTGTCCCCATCATCAGCCCTTCAAGTGGCGTAAAGCCCATAGAAGTGTCGATACTTTTGCCATTTTCTATGGCACAAACGCTAGCTCCGTTGCCTAAATGCAGGCTAATGGCGTTGAATTTAGCAAGTTTAATCCCCAAAAATTCAGCCGCCTTTTTACTCACATAAGAGTGCGAAGTGCCGTGAAAGCCGTATCTGCGTATGCCCTCTTTCTTGTAAAACTCATAAGGCAAGGCATACATATAAGCATAGTCTGGTAAAGTGGCGTGAAAAGCCGTGTCAAACACAGCGACATTTGGCACATTTGGCGCTACTTCGAGCATAGCTTTCATTCCCACAAGGTGCGCTGGGTTGTGTAAGGGGGCGATAACGCCAACGCGGCGGATTTCTTTAAGCACTTTGGTGTCGATGAGGCAATGCTTTGTAAGGTTTTTGCCGCCGTGCACAACGCGGTGTCCGCAACCATCTAAATGGCTTAAATCCTGCACCAAGCCCGTTTGGTGCAAGAATTCGTTGATGATTTTCACGCCTGCTTGATGATTTGGCACGGGTTCATCGCGGTGGGCGTGCTTGTTGTTGGTGAGATTTTTAAGCTCGATTTTTGAGCTATGCTCGCCGATTTTGCCGATTAAACCGCTGGCAATGGGCGTTTTGTCATCATAAAGCTTGAATTTTATCGAGCTTGAACCTGAATTTAAGACTAAAATTTTCATCGTTTCTCCTTTAAATTTGTGCTTGAATTGCGCTTAAAACCGCGGTATTTACTATGTCTTCAACCAAACAGCCACGACTTAAATCATTCACAGGCTTTTTAAGCCCTTGCAAGATAGGACCTATGGCAATGGCGTTTGCGGTGCGTTGCACGGCTTTGTAAGCGATATTTGCGGCGTTTAAATCAGGAAAGATAAAGACATTTGCCTGCCCTGCGACTTTGGAATTTGGCATTTTACTTTTTGCAGTGAGCGCATCGATAGCAGCGTCAAATTGCAGCGGTCCATCGACAAGCAAATCGGGGTATTTTTGAGCGATTGCCACTGCTTCTTTTACAGCTTCTACGCTTGTGCCGCTGCCACTTGCGCCTGTGGAGTAAGAAAGCATAGCCACGCGCGGGGTAAAGCCAAAGGCTTTTGCGTTCATCGCGCTAGAAAGGGCGATTTCAGCAAGCTGCTGTGGCGTGGGGTTTGGCGTAACTGCACAATCCGCAAAAAGCAGCACAGAGTCCTCTAAACTCATAAAAAACGCCCCAGACACCGTGCTAACGCCACTTTTTGTTTTAATAAGTTGCAAGGCAGGGCGTATAGTTTCAGCTGTGGTTGTGCTAGCCCCGCTCACCATAGCTTGCGCCTTATCCGTATGCACCAAAAGCGTGCCAAAATAAGTCCTGTCCTTAACAAGCCTTTGCGCCTCATCTTCGCTTAGCCCCTTTGCCTTGCGCGCCTCATAAAGCGTGCTGGCAAATTCAGCAAGCAAGGGCGAATTTGCGGGGTTCATCACCCTTGCCTTGCTTAAATTTAAGCCTAAATTTGTGGCTTTTGCTTGAATTTCACTCTCATCGCCAAGCAGTATCAAATCAACAAAATCGTGCGCTAGCAAGACATTTGCCGCTTGCAAAATGCGCTCATCATCGCTTTCTGGCAAGACAACGATTTTTTTGTCTTTTTTAGCACGCTGGGCAAGCTCGTAGCCAAAGCGGTTTGGAGTGAGAAAATCATAATTTTTAAGCTTGCTAAGCTCGCTCAAATCGCTCTCTTTGCTTGCCACTAAAAATGGGCGATTTTGCAATTTTTCTTGCAAATAAGCGCTTGCTTTGTCCTTGTCGTTTTCGCTCACTAGGGCTAAAATAGGCGTATTTAGCTCTTTTGCGATACGAACGGCGAATTCAAAATCCCCCAAAACCCCAAAAGAAGCATCGCCCTCAATCAAAACAAAGTCAAATTCAGCCTTTAAGCGCTCAAAATCGCCTATGAGCTGGAGAAAAAAGGCGTCTTTGTCCTTTAAAGCGTTATTTTTTGCGCCTTTAAGGCTCAAAAGCGTGGAATTTTGCTGCTTTGCGAGCAAATCTTTAATGACATTTTCTTGCCCAAACTGCCACTGCACCGCATTTTCAGGGACTAGCACATACAAACTTTTCATCGTTTCTCCTTTTAAAATCAAAGTTGGAACTTTAATTGCTTAAAGTTATTTTACAGGTTAAAACTGAAATTTAGTTAAATAAGGACAAAAAATGAAAGTTTTATTACTCTTTGTGTTACTTTTTGCACTTTCAGGTTGCGGGGCAAGCACCGAGCCAGAGATTAGTATGAAACCGCCTGCTTATGTGGAGGAACTGCCCCCAAAGCAAAGTGATAATATCCAAACCGCGCCCGGTTCGCTTTTTGGCAAGGGCGATAACCCTTTGTTTTCTGATAAAAAGGCGATGAATGTCAATGATTTAGTAACCGTTGTTATACAAGAAAGCACTTCGCAAAGCACGCAGGCTAACCGCTCATCGTCCAAAAACAACACTTCAAATTTAAGCGGAGGCACGCTCACAGCGGGCGGACAGCTTGCAAATGTCGCAAATAACATTTCAAACTACTCAAACATAGGCTTTCAAACAAATTCAAGCGCAAACTACACAGGCACGGGCGCACAGACACGAAATGAGAGCTTTAACACCACCGTTTCAACGAGAGTGATAAAAATTTTATCCAACGGAAACTACTTTATAGAGGGTTCGCGCGAGCTACTCATCAACGGCGAAAAGCAGATTATCCAGCTTTCAGGCGTGATTCGTCCTTATGACATAGGGCAGGACAACACCATAGACAGCCGCTACATAGCCGATGCGAAAATCCTTTACAAAACCGAAGGCGATGTGGCAACAAGCACCAAAAAGCCGTGGGGAACGCGCTTTTTTGAAGCGATTTGGCCGTTTTGAGCTTAAATTTAAGCATTTCGCCTAAAATTTAGCTTTTGGCTTGAATTTTTAAGGTATTTACAATTTTTTGCTATAATGCCGATATAAAGTCAAAAGAAAGGACAAATGATGACAGAAGCCTTTACAAAGCCTATCATTCTTACCAAAGAAATGGGCGAAATAATGATGAAAGCATTTTCAGAGGAAAATCGCAAGCGAGTAGAGCATTTTAACAAATACGAACGCCCAAAGCTTAAAAGTGCGCCTAATCGCAAAAATAAAATGTCTATTGATGAGCTGATGAAAGCCTATGAATGATAAAACAAGAATTTGACGGCTTATATTCTCGTTTTAAACTTGCAGATTTACTTGCTAACAAATCTACAAATCAAATCAAAAAGCTCTTAAAAACCTTTGTTTGCACCAAAAACATTGATGTGCAAGACTTTTTACACAATAAAGCCATTACTTTTGAGCGAAATTTGCGCTCTTGCACTTATTTGTATGTAAGCAATGCCGATAAAAGCGTGGCGGGGTATTTTTCAATCGGCATTACTTATACGCTCACAAACAAGCTAGATAAAGCCATAGTAAAATTTTTAGACGGCTACACCGATGAAACCATTGCTATTCCGTGTTATCTCATAGGACAGCTTGGCAAAAGCGATACTTGTAAAGAAAAAATCGGTAGTTTTTTGCTTGATGATGCTTTAAGTATTATCGATAAATCGCAAGATAGCTTAAAAGGGCGTTTTGTGCTAATTGATTCCGTAAATGATGATAAAGTCATAAATTTTTACAAAGAAAACTCATTTATTGCCCTAGAAAACGACAAAAGCCTTAAAAGCATAAAGATGATAAAGCCTTATTTTGAGTATAGTGGGCTTAAAATTTAGGATTAAAGGGCTTTAAGCCCTTTAATAGCGTAGTTAAAAGCAATTAGGCTCTAATTGCTTAAACATATCAAGCGTGTATTCCCTATCAACCATTGAAAGTTTGCCGTTGCTATCAACCAAAACAGATAAAACCATAAATTGCCCATCTGCCATCTTTACAAAACGCGTGGCTGCTGAAATCCAACCTTCTTTTTTGATATTTAAACACTCTTTGTTTGTCAAACCAAGCTCTTTTTTAGCTTCATCAAAACTTAAAATTTTGGCATTAGGATATTTTTCTTTAATAAGAGACTCTACCTTACTCTCATCGCCGCCCCCACAAGCACTCAAAAACAACCCAGCACCGATTAAGGCACTTGCTACGCCTACTTTTG